>JBEVND010000307.1:0-11585 GCA_040508285.1 Rariglobus sp.
GGCGAGCGCTGGAGGTGTATCGACCTCTGGTGGTCGAAAGGCGTGGTCAGGTCGGGTTGGAGTTGGCGGCGAAATTTCTCAATCTCAGCCAAGTTTGTGGGATGGCTGGTCTGGTGGAAGAAGCCTTGCAAGCTGGTCGCGACGCCTTGGCCATTTGCGAGGGGGCGGAGTGCGAAGGCGAAAGCGCACAGGCGTTGGGTCTGCGCAGCCGACACTCGCTATGTGTAGTTCTCGGGAGGTTGCTGGTCCCGAATGCGCGGGATAGCTCACCTGCTTTTCCCGCCTGGTTGGCTGAAGCGAGCGATTTGGTTGAAGATGCCCTCAGTGAGCGCGGTGGTCGTGGAGGATCGGCCGAGGTGACTCAAACGGCATTAAGGCTGTTTGAGTTCGGTGCGTGGTTATACCGCACACACCAGCCTCAGTTTTTGAAGGAGTTTCTGCTCGAATATACAGGCGACGATCTCGATCGGGCGAGGGTCGCGGCAGCGGCCGTAGCAGCGGCGCGACAGGGATTGGTTCAGCGCGATTTTAATGATCAAACCCATGGCGGCTCGGAGCTGTTGGCCCGCGTGGTAAAGGATCTCGTAGAGGTCGATAACTATCTCCTCCTGCTAAACTCGAAGCAGGCATCGTCACGAGCATGATACCTCCGGGTTGTTCAGGAGATGTCGGTTCCTTCTCCGATGATTAATGACCTGGGTTCACGCGATCTGAGCAATGAAAACACTGGTGAGCAAAAGCACGTAGGTCGTAGGGGCGACGTGCGTGGGCACATTTGCTGGCTGATTTCAGGCGCGCGATGGCACTTGGCGTTGCCCATTCCACACGGGATCGAGCGGTTTGCTGGAGCTTAATCGAGATCTGTATCACCGCCTCGCGTGTGGTGCGGGTCATTCTATTCGACGCCTTATCCGCAAAAAATAAGGAGCCGCCAGGCGACCAAACCCGGCGGCTGTTTTGACCTTGTTGACCTTAACCTAACCACGTCCGACCTGTGGGCGGACGTAAGGGAATTAACGTGGGATCATCACCAGAAACGCGGTGAGCAGCGCGACGGCGACGGTGATGCACAGGCTGAATTTCCATGCTCCGTTCGTCGTCGTGGTGCTCGCCGCTTTCATGAGTGGTATAAATCAGGCGTTGGCCGTCTCGCTGATGAGCGGGAAAACCTGGTCGGCCCAGCTCGTGTAGGTTTCTTCGTAATCGAGATCGGCCTCGGCACGGGCGAGGATCGCTTTGCCACCCAAGGCGGTGAGGCGTTCATCGAGCTTGCGGGCGAAGCCGTTGAAATCGGAGTAATCGCGGTCGCCAAGGCCGAGGACGGCGTAACGCAGGCCGGAGAGATCGAGCTGGGCCTTCTCGAGGTCGTAGAAGAAGTCGCAACCGTCGCTCGGCGGCTCGCCATCACCCCACGTGCTGACCACGAAGATCACCAGCTTGGCGGAAACCAGGTCGGCGGGCTTCAACGAAGAAATGTTGGCCACGGTGGCGTCAGCCAGACCTTCGGCAACGGCGCGTTCGTGGGCCTGGCGGGCGAGGGTTTCCGAGTTGCCGGTTTCAGTGGCGTAGTAGATGGCGAGGGTGGGCTTGCTCATGATGAAAAAGGGAGAGGATTTGCGAGAACCAGTCTCAGTAGTGTGGTGTTAAAATCCCCGCTGAAAGCGGGGTGATAAAGAGGGGGCCGCCGAGTGACCAAACCCGGCGGCCGATTGACTTTTTTTGACCTTAACCAACCCGGTCGCCAGGCGCCGGGTAAGGGGAATTTGGATACGTGGGTTACATTTCCGCCCACTGGCGGAGGAGGTTGTGGTAAACACCGGTGAGTTGCACGGTGGAGGGATGGGCGGTCATCTCGACGCCGAGGCGTTGGATGGCGACGTCCATGTCGAACAGCAGGCTGCGTTTCGCGTCGTCGCGGATCATGCTTTGGATCCAGAAAAACGAGCAAAGGCGGGCGCCGCGGGTGACGGGCGTGACGCGGTGCAGGCTGGTGGATGGGTAGAGGACCATGTGGCCGGCCGGGAGCTTGACGCTTTTGGAGCCGTAGGTGTCCTCGATGATCAGTTCGCCGCCGTCGTATTCCTCGGGGCCGGCGAAAAAGAGCGTGCACGAGAGATCCGTGCGGATGCGATGACCGGTGCCGGGGACCTGCCGCACGGAGGCATCGACGTGGTTGCCGTAATTCTGCCCGCCGGTGTAACGGTTGAACATCGGGGGAAGGATGTGCAGCGGGAGCGCGGCCGACATGAACAACGGATTCTGACCGAGCGCGCGGACGATTAACTGGCCAACTTGCTTGGCCGCCGGATGATCGCCCGGGATCTGCATGTTGTCCTTCACCTTGGCGGCTTGGTGGCCGGCCGTCGCCTTGCCATCAGCCCAATCGGCTTCCTCCAGCAGCTTGCGCGCTTGGGCAAGCTGGTCGGCAGGGAGAACGTTGGGGACATCAAGGATCATGTGCGAAGGGAGCCGCAGTCGGCAGGTTGGTGTTAATGAGACTCTATCTCATGGAATCAAGACCTTTTTAATACTAAGTCTCAATTCAACTCTACGGGCACAATAGGTAGCGGCGAATTGTTACTCATTTGTTTCCACGGGAGCAATTTGCTGAGCGTCGAAATCGTTGAGCCTTGCGGTCACCGAAATAGCGGGCAGTGAAAACATCGCATTATGAGCGATGTGACGTCTCCCGATTTTGAACAGTTGAAACACCAAGTTTTGGCAACGTTGCAACACGCCAAAGAGGCGTGGAGGACGCAGGTGCCACAGCGATTGCTGGAAGCGCTACAAGCCTGCGACCAGATGCTTACGTCGCTTCCGGACGAGCCGGTGGTCGGCGAGAACAAGATCCCTGATCCGCAGGAACCGCTGGCCAAAGAGCGTGGATCGCTGTGGCTCTGGCGAGGCCGGTTGCTCGTGGCGGCCGATAAACCCGAGGTCGTTGTGCAGGGTCTGCACAGCCTCGACCAAGCGATCGCCCGTTTTGGACTTTTGAGTGACCGGTTCGATGTTCGTGAGGAGCTGATCGTCGCGTGGATGAATCGCGGCAGCGGTCTGTTCCGACTCGCTTCGAAGGACGCGTTGGCCGAAGCCGTGCGCAGCTACGATCAGGCGATCGAGTTGTTGAAGGACGCGCCGGATGCCACGCGCGTAAGTTTGGGCGCGGCGTGGATGAACCGCGGCACGGCGTTGATGCATTTGGACGAGGACAACGAGCCGCGCGAATCGCGGGATGCGCGTCTGGCCGATGCGGCGATGTCGTTTGAGAAGGCGATCGAGATCCTCGACCCGCTCGCGAGTTCGCAGCGTCCGGCGAAGCACAACCTCGCGTCGGCCTGGGCCAATCTTGGGATGCTGCGCGCGCGTCGTGGCGAGGCGGAAGCAGCCGTGGTCGCGCATCGTCAAGCCGTGGAGCTGTTCCGTCCGCTCGCGGCCGAGGGCGGCCCCCGTGAGAAGTTCGAACTGGCGGCCCGCATTTTTAATCTGGGTCAGGCCTGCGGCATCGCGGGCCAAACCGCGGCGGCGCTCGAAGCCGGCCGCGAGGCGCTCGCGCTCGCCTCTGAAATCGCTACCGAGGATGCGAATGCCGGCGAACTGTCGTTGCGCGCACGTCACGCCGTGTGCGTTACGCTGGGCGGCATGCTGTCGGTCGGTTCGAAAGATGCGCCCGAGCGCGGGGCGCAGCTCGAGGAAGCGAGCGATCTTGTTGAAGAAGGTCTGGCTGCGCTCGCCACGCGCGGTGCAACGGCGTCGCCCGGCGAAAAGACGGCCGGCGTGCGTTTGTATGAATTTGGCGCCTGGCTCTACCGGACGCAGCAGCCGCAGTTCCTTGGCGAGTTTTTGTTGGATCACGTCGGTGATGATCCGCAGCGCGCCCAGATCGCCGCGGCGGCGGTCAAGACGGCGCGTCAGGCCTTTGTGCAGCGTAGTTTCAACGACACTACACAAGGCGGCATGGATCGTGTCCTCGCGATCGTTCAAGATCTGGGGGCGGTCGAGGTGCGTTTGAAAGCGCTCAACATCACCGGGTAAGCGGGCGGCAAAGGCGTTCGTTTTTTCTGTGATGTTGCCTCCGCTGCAAACGATTCCGCCCACGGTGGCCGCGCTCGCTGATTATGCGGAGCTGGCGCGCGAACGGATGCCGGCCGAGGTGCGCGCCTACATCGATGGCGGCTCGGCAGACCAGGTGACGCTGCGCGAAAACCGCGCGGCGTTTGACCGCATCAACCTGCGCGGTCGCGTGCTCGGTGAGTTTCCACAAGGCGGACACACGCGCGTGAGTTTACTGGGGCGGACGCTGGAACATCCGATTTTGATCGCGCCGGTGGCGTTGCAAAAACTGGTTCACCCGCAAGGCGAACTCGCCACCGTGCTCGGCGCGGCCGCGACGCAAACCACGATGGTGGTGAGCACGCAGGCCAGCGTGTCCCTTGAAGACGTGGCGCTAGGCTCAGCAGGCGCGCCGTTGTGGTTTCAGCTTTATATCCAACCGGACCGCGAGTTCACGACTTCGCTGGTGCGGCGGGCCGAGGCGGTGGGTTATGAAGCGCTCGTCGTGACGGTCGATGCGCCGGTGAGTGGCGTTCGCAACCAGGAACAACGCGCGGGCTTTCGTCTGCCGGCCGGTGTGGAAATGGTCAACCTGCGCGGCTGCCGGGCGCCGTTCGCCGCGGAGGGGCTGTGCGGTGGATTGCTCAGCGTTGCGCCGACGTGGGCCGATCTCGCGTGGCTGCGTTCGCTGACCCGCCTGCCGATCCTCGTTAAAGGCGTGATGGACCCCGAGGATGCCGCCCGCGCGGTCGACGCGGGGGTGGCCGGAATCGTGGTTTCAAACCACGGCGGCCGGACGCTAGACACGTTGCCCGCAACGATCGACGTATTGCCGCGCATTGCCGACGTGGTGGGCGGTCGCGTGCCGGTCTTGTTGGACGGCGGCGTGCGACGCGGAACGGATGTTTTGAAAGCGCTGGCGCTCGGTGCGACCGCGGTGCTGGCGGGCCGTCCGTGTATTCACGGACTGGCGACTGCGGGCGCTCCGGGCGTGGCGCATGTCGTGCGGATTTTGCGCGCGGAGCTCGAGATGGCGATGGCGTTGACCGGCTGCGCGACGCCAGCCGATGCGGCGAAAGTGATTTTCAAAGCGCGATGACCAAGCCGCCGGTCACGGTTTTTTGCGGTTTCCTCGGCGCGGGCAAAACCACGCTGCTTAACCACTTGCTTTCACAAGCCGAAGGGCGTCGCTGGGCCGCCGTGGTCAACGATGTGGCGGCGATCAACATCGATGCGGCGCTCGTGCGCGCAAGCGGCGGCGAGACGGCGGCAACGCGCGACATCGTCGAACTGGGCAACGGCTGCGTGTGCTGCTCAAGCAAAGACGAACTCGCGGAGAGCCTGGCCGAACTCGCGGCGGAAGGTCGCTATGAACACATTTTGGTGGAAACCACCGGCGTGGCGGAGCCGCGCGGCATCGCGAATTTGTTCACGCGCAAGAATCCGTTTGGGCGGACGTTGGGTGACTTCGCTACGTTGTCGGCGCTGGTGACGGTGGTCGACGCGAAGATGTTCCTGAACGAGTGGCGGCTTCACCGCGAACGAGGCGGTGGACGTGCGATCCCAGCCGCGGGTGCGCGGCCCGTTTTTGAACTGATGGTGGAGCAGGCGGAGTGCGCCGACGTGATTTTGCTGAACAAGTGCGACTTGGTCACCGCGGATGAGGCGGCGCAGGTGGAGGACATCTTGCGCGGTTTGAATACGCGGGCGGAAGTCGTGCGCACGGAGCGCAGCCAGATTTCGGTCGAGTTTTTGCTGGAGCGCGTGCGGTTTGATCCAAAGGAAACGTTGTCGGCGGCCCGCTGGGTGCGCGCGCTCAACGCCGTCGCGCCGCATTCGCTGGTGGTGAAACCGCACGCGGGGCAGACGCGACCGGTCCATGAAGTGAAATACGGAATCACGTCGTTTGTTTATCGGGCACGCCGGCCGTTTGCGCGGGAGCGCTTGCAGGCGCTTTTTGCGAAAGAGTTACCCGGACTCCTGCGCGCGAAGGGATTTTTTTGGACGCGCGAGCAGCCGGACGAGATGGGGTTTCTCTCAGTAGCGGGCGGTGTGGTGCGTTATGAGACGCTCAACTATTGGTGGGCGGCGATGATCGAAAACGGCAAAGCACGCATGGAGGAGCGGCCCGAGATGGTGCGCGCGTTGTGGGAGGAGCCGTATGGCGATCGGCGTCAGGAAATCGTTTTGATCGGCATCGATTTGGATACAATGGCGTTAAGCGCCGCACTCGAGGGTTGTCTTGCGTGAGGTAATTTAGCGGCCGAAGAAAAAAGCTGGAAACAACGCAGGGGAAAGTGCGTCAACGTGTCTGTGTTTTTTAGGTTGAAGACGAAGTGGTTGGCCGCGTGCGGGGTGTTCGTGGCGTTGGTGAGCTTGCACGCTGCGGACGAGGTTCCGCCGGTGCCGGATGTGCTGGTGTATCATGATGGCGATCGCGTGCAGGGGCGGCTCGTGCGCCGCGAGGGCGACACGCTGATTTTCAAATCATTGCGCTTCGGTGAACTGCGTGTGCCGACCGATGATGCGCTGGTGATCTCAGCCGTGCAGTTGGTCGATGTGGATGACAACGACCGGAAGCCCGGTGGGAAACCGACGACGCCAGCGGTGCAGTCCGTGGCCAGCTCGCCGTATCAGTTGACGCGGATGTTTAAGGACTTCTTCGGGCCGTGGAGTGGGCGCATCACGTTTTCCTCCCAGATCATCAGTGATTCCAGTGATCGCTCCGATGTGATGGGCGAAGTGTTGTTGGAGCGGAAATGGACTGCCGACGAAGTCAGCGTGTCCGCGCGCTATGACTACAGTCAGACCAACGATATCGACACCACGGATACATTCCGGGGGAACGGTCTTTGGCGTCACTCGCTGCCGAAGCGTATGTTCACCGTTTACCGGCCGTCCTATGAGTGGAACCGCGCTTCGACGATCGACGGAATCAAGAGCGACTACATCTTGTTGCAGCAGGAAATCGGTGTCGGTGTGAAGGCGGTCGATCGCGATGCGTGGAAAATTCGCGTGGGTGTGGCGGAGAACTTTTTTAACAATTGGGACATGACGACCGACACCCACCGGAGTGCGCGCATCGAGTCGATATTCCTGGAGGCGGATCTCAAGTTGCCGTGGCGCATCACGCTGACGGAACGTGCGGTGTATTTCTACTCGTTTGCCGACGGCCACGAAGGTTGGGAACACCGGTTCGAAGTCACCAAGAAGCTCACCGACACCCTCAGCCTCGGCCTCCGGCAGGAGTTGCGCTACAACGACCCTGACATCCGCACCGAGGATTACTCGCTGCTGCGATTCTTGATCGGGTTGGATTTTTGAGTGGCCGTCGGCCGTCGTCGAGTTCGCCGATCAGCGCGTCGGAAGTCATCAGCGCAAAATTACGTAAGCGAGGTGGCTTGTTTGGACTGCACGGCGCGGCATGATCGGAGCATGACTTCACGTGTGCCGCGTCTTGCCTGTTCGTTGTTGCTGGCAGCTTCGATCGCCGCGGAGACCACGGCCGGTTCACATCAAGCAACCGACGAACGCGGCGTGGTCGTGGCAGCCAGTGCGGAAGCCACGCAGGCCGGCATCGAGATCCTCCGTGCGGGTGGCAACGCAGTGGACGCCAGTGTGGCCGTAGGGTTGGCGCTGGCGGTGACTTATCCGCGCGCGGGCAACATCGGCGGCGGTGGTTTCCTGTTGTTGCGCGATGTGGGCGGCGCGGCGGAGGCAATCGATTACCGGGAGACGGCGCCGGCAGCGGCGTTTCGGGAGATGTATTTTGAAGGACCTGCCAAGGCGTCTGTCGTGGGGCATCGCGCTGCAGGCGTGCCGGGCACGGTCGCCGGACTGGCCCTCGCGCTGGAGCGTCACGGCTCGGGCAAATTCACGTGGGCTCAACTCGTCGAGCCGGCGCGCAAACTGGCGGCGGAGGGTTTTATCATTTCGGAGCCCATCGCGAAGCACCTGTCGTCCAATTCGCGTATTCTCGAACCCAACGCCGAAAGCACGCGGATCTTTTTGCGCGGGGGAAACCATTACGCCGCAGGCGAGCGATTGGTGCAGCCGGAGCTGGCGGCCACGCTGGCGCGTTTGCAGAAGGACGGTCCACGTGAGTTTTACGAAGGGGAAACCGCACGCTTGTTGGTGGCGGAGATGAAAGCCAATGGCGGGCTCATCAACGCTGACGACCTGCGCAACTATCGCGCGGTGGTCCGCGAGCCCTTGCGCATGCGCTATCGCGGTCACGAGATTCTCACGATGCCGCCGCCGAGCTCAGGTGGCGTGGTGATCGCGCAGATGCTGGCGATGCTGGAGCCGTTTGATCTGGTTAAAATGAGACCGGATGCGCGCGCCCACCTGTTGATCGAGGTGATGAAGCGCGGATTTCACGATCGCGCCTCGTTCGTGGCGGATCCGGATTTTGTGCCGGTGCCGATGGCGGGCCTGCTCGCGCCTGAATATCTCGCCGCGCGCATGACGAACTTCGATCCGGCGAAAGCGACGCCGAGCAGCGAAGTGGGTGGACCTGCACCGGCTGGGGCTGAGTTGATGCTAAAGAAAGAGAAGCTGGAAACGACGCACTACTCGGTCATCGACGCGGCTGGCAACGCGGTGAGCAACACCTACACGCTTAACGGTCATTATGGAAACGGCGTCACCGTCACGGGCGCTGGTTTTCTTCTGAACAACGAGATGGACGATTTCACCACGCGCCCGGGTGCGGCCAACATCTTTGGGTTGATTCAGGGTGAGGCCAATTCTGTCGCGGCGGGGAAGCGCCCGTTGTCGTCGATGACGCCGACCATCGTGCTGAAAGACGGCGAGCCGTGTTTGATTCTCGGGAGTCCGGGTGGTCCGACGATCATCAACATCGTGCTGCAGGTGATGATCAACGTCATCGACCTCAAGATGACCGCGGCCGAGGCCAACGCCGCGCCCCGTCTGCACCATCAGTGGATGCCTGACGAGGTGACCTATGAACCGGGCGGCATGACGGCTGAAGTGGCGAATGCGCTGATCGCGCGCGGGCATTCGCTGGGCCAGCGTCAGATGTATTGGACGGATAGTGACCGCGCCAATGCACGTCGTCTCGGCGATGCTGCGGTGATCTTCGTCGATCCGAAGACGAAGCTGCGCCATGGGTCGGCCGATCCGCGGAGCGGTTCGTCGTCAGCCGCCGGCCAGGGCGGCGATTCAAAGTCGGCGCCGTAGCCGATTGGCGGATACATCGCTCTCTTCTCCACACTCTTCCTCTCTTTTTCTGTCCGATTTTCTTCAACGGCAGAAACTCGGAAGCGGAAAACGCAGAAGAGAAGGAGGGGGAGTAGGGAACGAGAAGCGGTGCCTCGCTTCGGCGGGTTACGGGAAGAGGCCTCGCCGTTGTTTGGCGGCGGCGACGCGGGCGATGCCGAGTGAGAGTGCGGCGAGACGGCGGCTGAAGCCGTAACGCTTTTTTTGCGCCTCCACGGATTCCTTGGCGCGGTCGAGCATGTCGTGTAGTTTTTCGATCACCTCGTGACGGCGCCAGTAGTAGTTCTGGCGGTTTTGCAGCCACTCAAAGTAGGAGACGATCACGCCGCCTGAATTGCAGAGCACGTCGGGAATGATCTCGATGTCGCCGCGTGCAGCGATGACGTCGTCGGCGGCATTGGTGGTCGGGCCGTTGGCGGCCTCGGCGATGAGGCGGCAGCGGAGCTTGTGCGCATTGTCGACGGTGATGGCGCGCTCGAGCGCGGCGGGAACGAGCACGGTGCACGGCACCGTGAGCAACTGCTCGTTAGTGATCACGTCGCCGCCGCGGAAATCCGCGAGTAACCCGCCGTTGCGCACATGGCTGATGGCGTGGAGAAGATTGATGCCGTCCGCGTTGTGAATGCCGCCGCTCACATCCGAGATTGCCACGATGCGCACGCCAAGGGCGTCGAGCGCGAGGGCCGCTTCGGAACCGACATTGCCGAAGCCTTGGATGGCCGCGGTGGCGCCATTCACGACGATCCCCATGTCTTCGAGGTAACGGCGGATGAGATGGGCGACGCCTGCGCCGGTGGCCTCACGACGTCCCTCGGAGCCGCCGATCTCGACGGGTTTTCCGGTGACGATGGACGGTTCGATGTGACCGACGTGATTCGAATAGGTATCCATCATCCACGCCATCACCTGTTCGTTGGTGCCGACGTCGGGCGCGGGAATGTCGATGTCGGGACCAACGAAGTTAATCAGCTCCTGCATGTAGCGGCGGGACAACCGCTCGAGTTCTTTTTCGGAGAGCAGGCGCGGATCGACGACCACACCGCCTTTGGCCCCGCCGTAGGGAATGCCGACAAGCGAGCATTTCCAGCTCATCCACATGGAGAGCGCGGCGACTTCGCCGATGGTGACATCTTGATGAAAACGGATGCCGCCCTTGGCCGGACCGGTGGCAAAACTGTGTTGCACGCGGTAACCTTCGAAGACGGTGACGCTACCATCGTCGCGTCTGATCGGGAGGGAGACGGCAAGGCAGCGTCGCGGGAATTTGGTGCGCTCGCGGATCTCCGCGGGCAGGCCGATGGCGTCGGCAACTTTGTCAAACTGGCGGCAGGCCATTTTGAAGACATCGCAATCGTAGAGCGTGGCGGCGAGAACCGGAGGCATAGGAGACGCGCGCGGCGGATGTGCCGGCGGGCGTCGTCATGCAGTATGCGCTTTTGCGCCGGTCCGGGGCAGTCGGCACGGTTACGGGCGGCGATGGCGTAATTATACGAATTGCGCGGAGACGGTTTGCGCGAGCCGGTAGAGGTGAAACTGGTTTTCGGTTTCGTTTACGCGGAGACGTGGCCCGGAGATGTCGCTTGCGACCCGCGGGGAGGCGGACTTAGTTGCGCTCATGTGTGCAGCCAATTCATCGGAAAAGGGCCGCCGTCGGTTCATCTTGATCGACGACACGGCGACGTTACGGGAGTTGCTCAAACAGGCGTTGCTGCGGAAGTTCGCGCCTTGTGACGTGGAGGACTACGAGATTGGCCGCGCCGGTCTTGAGGCCGTGTTGAAGAATCCGCCCGACCTGCTGATGGTGGACCTTTATCTCCATGACACCGATGGTCGCGACATCGTGCGTGAACTGCGTCGCACCAACCAATCGGTGAAAGTGATCGTGCTCACCGCGCATCCCGATCCGGGCCTGCCGGCGGAGTTGATCTCGCTGGGCGTGGCGGGCTTTGTGGATAAAAACTCACCGCTTGAGCAGGTTGAGCGTGCCGTCGAACGCGTGCTCGAGGGCGGTATGTTTTTCTCGGCGGCGATTCCGCCACCCGTGCCCGAATTGCAGGGCGAGCCAGAGCTGTCGCGCGTGAGTCCGTCGGTGCTCTCTGATCGTGAACGCGAAGTAATCCGCCTCGTGGCGCGAGGTTTTCTCTCGAAGGAAGTGGGCGGTCAACTCGGCTTGAGCACGCGCACGGTCGAGAAGCATCGCTCGCGTATCTTCGCCAAGCTGCATCTGCGCGACACGCCTTCCCTGGTGCGTTGGTGCCTGCGGAATGGCTTGGGTTGATCCCGTGGCATCGTGA
>JBEVND010000345.1:0-4038 GCA_040508285.1 Rariglobus sp.
CTTCGAGCACGATGCGCAAAATATCCTCGAGCAAGGCCACCTCGATTTCGGTGAGGTGGCGTTCCACTTTCACCGAGTGCCCGCGTCCGCCAAGCATGCGATCGACGAGTGTGAGCGCGAGGCGCGGGCTGATGTCGACGATGCCCACGCCGTTGAGCGGCTCGGCTTTGAACAGGCACAGATGAGAGGGCACGGGCAACGCCTCGGTGAACTTCGAGTAGGTGACGGTCGCGAGCTTGCCCGGCTTGAGCGTGCATTCCATGCGCAGGAAAAGCGCGAGGCGGGCCGACAGGTAACGGACAAACTCATCATGCGAGGCGCGCAACCGGCGAAGCTCGGCCTCGGCCAGCACCACGGGATTGCGGAAGTCGTGCGCCTCGAGGCGCAACGGCGTGACACCGTCTTGGCGGCGGCCGTCGGCGCGGTAACCGCGTGGCACCGCTCCCACCGCGCCGGGCGACGCACCGGCGGGCGCGGGAGCGGCGGCGACTGCGGGCTGATTGGTTTCTTCGGCCATGAGATGGCGGTTTATTGAACGACGAAGTCGGAGAAGAAGATCTGCTCGGCGACCTTGCGGCCAAGCGCCTGGTTGTAGGACTGCACGAGCTTCTCGCGGATGAGGTTTTTAGAGCCGGCTTCCTCGAGGTCGGACAATGAGAGCGACGACAACACGTTGAGCGTTACGTCGACGAGCGCGGGGCGTTTCTCCTCGAAGGTGGATTTCAGCGCGGCGTCGCTGCCGGTAACCAAAAACGACGTTTTCAGATAACGCGTGCCCATGGTGCCGGCGAGGTTCACCACAATGTTTTCAAAGGTGTATCCGTTGGCTGGCGACACCGCGTCGGCTTTGCCATGGCCACCCTTCTTGCCGTGTCCGCCCGAGGGAGCGGCGGCCGGGGTCTCGGCGTGCGCCGCGGCATCGCCGCCGACGGAGGCCAGCTCGGTCTTGAGCTGCGGGATGAGCACGAACTGACAGACGGCCCAGGTAATCGCGGGCGCGGCCACGATCGCGAGGATCGCGGGAAGCATTGAGGAACCGCCGCCTTTTTTGCCCGCAGCTGCGTCGGGCGAAGCGGCTTCCGGAGTGTCGGACTTGGAGGACATGGGAAGATTACGAACGCTTCAGGTTGACGATGTCTTCGAGGATGGAATCGGACACGGTCACGAGGCGCGAGCTGGCCTGGAAGGAACGCTGCGTGGTGATCATGTTGGCGAACTGCTCGGTGAGATCGACGTTGGAGAGTTCGAGCGCACCGGACTCGATTTTGCCGAGACCGTTCGCACCCGCACCGTTGTTGGCCACGCTGAGAGCCGCGCCACCGACCGGACCGGCGGCCTCGAAACCGGTGTAGTAGTTGTTGCCCATCTTCTGGAGGGCGGACGTGTCGTTGTAGTTCTGGAGCAAGAGGCGGTTGGTCGTCGCCGAGGAACCGTCGGAGTAGCGCTCCACGATATTGCCTTGGGCACTGATGGTGTAGGCATCGAGTTTCGCACCGGAGGGAGGCGTCCCCAGCTGGATGTCGCCAATGCCGCCGCTGCTGGTCTCGCCCTGCACGCGGTAGCCGTCGGCGGTGACGAGGTAACCTTGGTCGTCGAAGCGGAAATTACCGGAGCGCGTGGCGTATTCCTGGCCGTCGATGGGATTGGTGACGCGGAAAAAACCGCTGCCCGAGATACCGAGATCGGTCGTCACGCCGGTTGTCGAGAGACCGCCCTGGGTGAAGTTCGACGTGATGCTGGAAATGCTCACGCCGGTGCCGACCTGCGTCGAAGACATGTTGGGCGTCGCGCCGCTGGAGGGAGAGGAACCGCGCAGCGTGTTGCTAAAGCTGTCGGCGAAGTTGGTCGAGGCGCTCTTGTAGCCCACGGTGTTCACGTTGGCGATGTTGTTGCCGATGACCTCGAGGCCTTTGGTGAAACTGCGCATGGCGCTGACGCCAGAAGTGAGGGTGCCGATGAGTGACATGGTGATGGTCGAGTTAAGAAGGTTGAGAAGACGTGATCAGGCGGTGGGTTGCTCGGCCGGTGCGGGCGAGACCCGAGTGAGGGTCGAGTAAGCGTAGGATTTTCCGTCGATAGAGAGTTTGGGACCGGAGGCGGTTTGCTCGACCGAGGACACGATGCCGGTGACTTCGACGCCCTTCGCGTCGGTCAACGTGACCTGGCGGCCGAGGAGCGAGCCGGCGGAGGAGAGTTGCGAATCGAGGCGCATGGACTCCATGCCTTGTTGCAACGCGGTCATCTGTTGCAGCGAGCTGAACTGCGCCATCTGCGCGATGGACTGCGTGTCGTCCATCGGCTTCATCGGGTCCTGTTGCTGGAGCTGCACGGTGAGCAACTTCAAGAAGTCGCCCTGCCCCAGCTGCTTTTGTGGAACGCGATTGGAGGTGTCGGCCGAGGCGGCCGCGCCGAGGTTGGAGACGGGATTGACTTGCATGGCTTAGGCGAAGGCGTGGAGGAGACGATCGGTGGAGACGCGCGAGGTCGTGGAGGTGCGAGCGGCGGACGACGAGGCGTCCGCCGTGGAACGAAACGCGCCCGGGTGCGAAGCGGCGCGGCGGGCATCCGGATGATCCGGCTGCGAAAAGGACTGGTGACGAGCATCGCCGCCCGAGGAGGAGCCGGCGCCGCGTTCATGCGCGGTCTGCGAAAACTCACCGGAACTCGTGAAGACCGGATCAGCGACGCGGTAACCGCGGGCTTCTTGAGCGAGCGCACCGGCCTGCCCCTGCCACTCGCGACTCAGCGTGGCGCGCAACGCTTCAGACTCCGTGCGGAACTGCGTGTGCACTTCGCCGTCGCGATAGGAAAGGCGCACCGAGACCTCGGTGTGATCTTTGAGATTAAACTTCACCTCGACGGAGTTGCGCTCACGGGCGCGAAACTCGTGGGTAAGCTCTACAACTTCGTGAACCACTTCGGCCGCGTCGGCAGCCGAGCCCGTGATTTCCAAAGACGGTGCCGCCTCGGTGCGAAGCTCGGCCGCGGAACTGCGCTCGACTTGAAACGCCGCGCTGTGCGTCGCTCCCACGAACTCCAACGGCGACGCCGCATCCGCGAGGGCGGCTTTCGGGGAAGGCGTCTGTGAATTCGTGGTCATGGCGGAACGAGACTTTGCAGTTCCAGTGCCAGCCGTGGCCGACTCCTTCGCATCAATCTGCTGATCAGTGACTAGAAATTTATTAATCGAACGATCAGCGATGGCTTCAATCGCAGGTGCGATGGTCGGCGTAACCGCAGCGGCAAGTTTTTCCGTGACCGGAACGGTCGGTGAGAGCGTGGTCTCACGCGCGGCGTGCACAGCGTGCGTCGCCTGGGTTACCGAGGCAGCGGTCGCCCCGGGCAACGGCATCGGCACCGCCGCGGGCGCCGCAACGGTAGCGATGGCGAAGTCCGCTCCGTCAACAAATGTCGCGTGTGCCCCACCCTGTCCGACGAGCGGCAACGGCTTCCCGCTTTTCTCCTCGCCCAAGGTGGCAGAGGAATAACCCGTCGTCGCTACCAAGGCGGACGCTTCCGGCGTGATCGCAACCGGCAGCGCCACGCTCAGCGCACGCGCCAATTGCTCGGCTGAAACGGCGGCGGCGCCTTCGCCAGTAGCGGTCGCCTCGGGCTCTGGGGCAGGTTCGCCCAAACCGAAACCCCCGGTGAGAACCGGCGTGGCAGCGGGCGACGCCTCTGCGCGTAAAGCCCACACGGTGTTCGTCAGCCCTGCGGCGGACGCGGCGGGTTGCTCACTGACCAAACTGGCGGGCTTCGCAGCGGTATCCGCGCCGGGCAAACCGACCGGGGAAACGTTTCCCGCCGCAGCTGCCGTTGCGGGTGTGATGCCTGCGGCGCGAGAGCCGGCGGCGGGTTGGGCGCAAAGCCCGAGCATGGCCGCGAACTCAGGAGGCATCCGGCCAACCGCGGATTGAGATTCTTTTGCCACCGCAAATTCATCCGCGGGCAGCACCGCCACCGCGGAGGATTCGGGAGGCGTGGAAACGGCGATGGAAGGAGTATTCATCACGCGGAAAAATCAGGGAGTGGCTTTGA
>JBEVND010000380.1:0-3613 GCA_040508285.1 Rariglobus sp.
GGGCGGGACTCACGTCCGTGGCGTTAACTGGGTTTTTACCCGCCTCCAGCGCGGTGAACTCCCCCCTGTTGCGGAAGGAGAAGGCGCCCCATGGCGACGCAACTCCGTAGCGGGTATGATCAATGCGTTGTCAGATTAGATTCTAACTAAACCCACTACATCCCATGAAAATTACCCAAACCCGCTCCCTCATCGCCGCCTGTGGTCTGTCCTTGTTTGCTCTCCCTGCCGCGTTCGCGCACGACGCCGACGACAAGATTGAGAAGCTCGATACCAACGGCGACGGCCAGGTTTCCCGCGCTGAACATTCCGCGGGCGCCCGCCAGATGTTCACCAAGCTGGACGCCAACAGCGACGGTGTGGTCACGCTCGCCGAGTTCGAGGCTAAGAAAGACGCGAAGCATAACGACAAGTCGCGCGACGACGGAAAGAAGTCTCCTGACCGCAACAACAAGAAGTCTGCCTCACACTGGTTCAGCATGCTCGACCAGGACGGTGACGGCCGCATCACCTCGGTCGAGTCAGATGCAGTCGCCGAGGCGAAGTTCGCCAAATGGGACACCAATCGCGACGGCCAGTTGAGCGAAGCCGAAATCGAAGCCGGCTATAAACACGCCAAGAAGGAAAAGCGCGACTGAGCAGAGTGAGCGCGTCTCGATCCGATACGCGATTCGCTAAAAACAAAAGCCCCGCAGCCGATTGGCTGCGGGGCTTTTTCGTCAGCAAGAACGAGCAAACAAAAGCGCAACCGGACGAGCTAGGGCCGCGTCACTGTTATTATGAACGCGGTCAGCTTCCGGTCGCGTCGGAGCACTTAGTTCAGACCCTTGGCCTTGAGCAGGGCAGCGAGTTCGGCTTGATCAGCCTCGCCTTTGACGGTGTTGAGGAGACCGAGAACCTTGAGGCGCTCGTCGGGGCCGCAGCTGGAGATCTCGACCATCCAGTCTTCGGACTTGGGGGCGGAGACGATCACCTCGTCCGACCACGCAATGACTTCCTCGGCGTCGATTGCGCCTTGGGTGATGCCTTTAATAAAATACTCAGCCTTGGTTCGATAATTCATCGCGGTGGACTTTTGGGTGATTGCGCCCGCTGCCAAGCGCGAACCGCGCCCCGTCTCAGAATCGCGAGGCCAAGGGTCGGGCGAACCGTGCGGGGTTTAACCGAACACGGACCAGCCCGTGCGTTGGGCGATCATCTCCAGCGCGGCGGTGCCGAGCAGGGAATTACCATGCGCGTCCAAGCCCGGCGACCACACCGAGATCACGGCCTTGCCGGGAACGATCGCAAGGATACCACCGCCCACGCCACTCTTGCCTGGCAGGCCGACGCGGAATGCAAAATCGCCCGCGCCGTCGTAATGGCCGCACGTCATCATGAGTGCGTTGATGCGGCGTGCTCTTACGGGCGTGACGACACGCATTCCGGTGACCGGGTTGAGACCTTGCGCGGCGAGAAACAGGCCCGATTGCGCGAGTTGCCGGCAGCTCATCGCAATCGCGCACTGGTGAAAATACACGCCGAGCACCTCGGCTGGCGCATGCTGAATCACGCCAAACGACCGCATGAAATGCGCGAGCGACATGTTACGGTCGCCATGCGCTTGTTCGGATTCCGCGACGAGTCGGTCGATGATGATCGTATCGTCGCCCGCGAGAAACCGCACGAAGCGCAAAATCTCGCCGATAGCTTCCTTCGGTCGATGTCCGCCGAGGATCACATCAGTGACCGCGATGGCGCCCGCGTTAACGAAAGGGTTACGTGGTTTGCCCTGCTCGTATTCGAGTTGGACGATCGAGTTAAAGGCATTGCCCGACGGCTCACGATCCACGCGGTCCCACAAACGATCGCCGAGCCGGCCCAGGGCAAGCGTAAGCGTGAAAAGCTTCGAGATACTCTGGATGGAAAAACTTTCGTCCGCATCGCCCGCGGTGATGACCGGTCCCGAGACGGGTGCGATCGCGATGCCAAATTTACTTGCCGGCACTTTTGCCAATTGAGGGATGTAGTCGGCGACGCGGCCGCGTTCAGGGCGGGTGCTCAGCTCGCGATAAACCTCATCAACCAATGTCTGCAACTCGTCCATGCCGACAGAGTAGATGCGCGGTGGCGTCGCGCCAACCACCATCCGGCGGCACCGCTCTTAATTAGCGAATGGTGTTGGCGACGGCGTCCCGGGCGGCATGGCAACTTGGTGTTGCGGGGAAGGCGGGTGGTTTCATGTTATCGCGCATGGCCTCAGCGCAGTTGGCACTTCAATCAGTCGAGTTCTCGCATGCCGGGATGACCACGCCGCTTTTCAGCGATCTCACCGTGCAGTTTCCGTCGGGCTGGACAGGCATTGTCGGCCCAAACGGCGCGGGCAAAACCACGTTGCTGAAAGTCGTGACCGGCGAACTCGAAGCGCAGGCCGGATCGGTGCATCGGCAAGGCCTTGCGTTGTATGTCGCCCAACGCACCGACGACGCGCCGGAGTTTTTCGAAGACTTCATCTGGGCGCCCGATGCCACCGTGTTGAAAGCGCGTTTACGCGTGAGCGAGGAGTGGCCGGAGCGCTGGGACACCCTCAGTCACGGCGAACGCAAGCGCGCGCAAATCGCCGTCGCGTTATGGCGAGAACCCGCCGTGCTGGCGCTCGACGAACCGAGTAATCACATTGACGCCGACGCGCGCCGGCTACTCCTGCAGGCGTTGAAGGAGTTTAACGGCATCGGCCTTTTGGTGAGCCACGATCGCGCGTTGTTGGACGAGTTGTGCTCACATTGTTTGCTGATTGATCCGCCCGAAGCCATGTTGCGTCCGGGCGGCGTAACCGAGGCGATGGAGCAGCAGGAGAGCGAGGAGAAGTCTGCCCGTCACGCCGACGATATGCTGCGGCGCACCGAGAACCGACTCAAGGAAGAGGCCCAACGTCGTCGGGTCGTCGCAGAGCAAAAATCGGCCGCTTCGCGTGGCTCAAAGCAAATCAAGATCCCGGCGCACGACCACGACGGTCGTGCTCAGCGAAATCTCGCCAAGATGTCCGGCAAAGATGCCTACGCCGGCAAGATGGTCGCGCAGATGAACCAGCGCGCAGGCAAGGTGGCCACGCAACGCGCCGAGACGACGTTGAAGAAACGTTACGAGACGGGCATCTGGGTGGACGGCGCTTCCTATATGCCGCGCGATTTTCTGCTGCGTTTGCCCGCGGGCAGTTTGCCGCTCGGCGGCGGACGTCAGTTGCATTTCCCTGATTTGGAAATCGGCGGCACCGGTCGTATTGCGATCACGGGCGCCAATGGACTCGGCAAGAGCACGCTCATCCGCCACCTGCTCGCGCATCTTCAGTTGCCCGCGGAAAAACTCGTGAGCGTGCCGCAAGAAATCTCGGCGGAAGATTCGCGAGTGTTGTTGGATGCGATCAAGCGCCTGCCCAACGACGAACGCGGCCGGGTGATGACGACGATCAGCCGTCTCGGTTCACGTCCCGCGCGTCTGTTGGAAAGCGCGCTCCCGAGTCCGGGCGAAGTTCGCAAGCTCCTCCTCGCGATCGGCATCGTGCGCGGCCCACATCTCATCGTGATGGACGAGCCGACGAATCACATGGATCTGCCCGGGATCTTGTGTCTCGAAG
>JBEVND010000387.1:0-6669 GCA_040508285.1 Rariglobus sp.
GTCTGCACCTCTTCGCCGCGTCCGCGCATGACCACCGGCTCACTTTTCAAAAACAACGCGCAGTCTGACCCGAGCTGCGCGGCGACTCGGGCAAGCCCCGCCTCATCGAGCGCGCCACCGGACAACTCATTCAGCGCCCGGAGCGCCATCGTGGCATTGCTGCTGCCGCCGCCGAGACCCGCGCCCATGGGAATGCGTTTCGCCAAAAAAAAGTGTGCCCCACCCGTCCCATTTGTCGCAGTCGCAAACGCACGCGCCGCTCTTAGGACCAAGTTCGATTCGTCAATTTCCAAGGTCGGCTCGTCGCACGTGAGCGTGAAGCCCGTGTCGCGGCGCTCGACGGTCAACGTGTCGCCAAACTC
Source organism: Rariglobus sp. (assembly GCA_040508285.1). Taxonomy (GTDB): domain Bacteria; phylum Verrucomicrobiota; class Verrucomicrobiia; order Opitutales; family Opitutaceae; genus Rariglobus. The sequence continues at coordinate 363 of JBEVND010000387.1, forward strand.
CACCGGCGTGACCACCGACACGAGGTCGTGAAAGCCGTCGGTGCGTCGCCCCGTGATGGCGAGGAAAAGGTTGAGTTTCGCAGGACTGGAAAGGACGACGGAGTTCACGTTGCGCGAGGCGGCCTTCATGCACACCACATCTGCGACGATCAGCCAGCCCGATTTTGGTGTTTTTAATTAGTGTCCCTTAGTGTCCATTAGTGGTTTCTAAGCTCATGCCTTGCGATCTCATCCTCGCCCTCGACGTCCCCACCCGTGAAGAAGCCGCGCCTATTCTCCGCCAGCTCCGTGGCGAATTGCGCTGGGTTAAGATCGGACTGCAAATGTTCACCGCCTACGGTCCTGACTACGTGAAGGCCGTCGCCGACGAGGGCTTTAATGTCTTCCTCGACCTCAAGCTCCACGACATCCCCAACACCGTCGCCAAAGCCGTCGAGTCGCTCGCGCCGCTGCCCATTGGGATGCTCACGCTGCACACCTCCGGCGGTCGCGAGATGATGAGCTACGCCCGCAAGGCCCAGCTCGCCACCAAACCCGACCTGCTCCTCCTCGGCGTGACCGTGCTCACGTCGATGGACGCCACCGGCCTCTCCGAACTCGGCATCTCCGTCTCGCCCGAGTCGCAGGTTTCGCGCCTCGGTCACCTCGCCTCGGAGGCCGGCCTCACCGGTCTCGTGTGCTCTCCTCTCGAAGTCTCGATGCTGCGCACTCACTTGCCGGCCGGGATCCAGTTGGTCACCCCGGGCATCCGTCCTGCCGGTGAAGCCGGTGGCGACGACCAGAAACGCATCATGACGCCCGCCGATGCCGCCCGCGCCGGTTCCAGCTACATCGTGGTCGGTCGCCCAATCTTGAAGGCCAAAGACCCGGTGGCCGCCACACGCGCCATCCTCGCCGACCTCGCTTCCGCTTAATTTTTCAACGTTAACCTTTAACTCAAAACCATGCCACGCACCGCCGCCATCCTTCTCGCCGCAGGCAGCGGCCAACGCATGAACGGAGCCGTCGAGGACAAGATCCTCTCGCCCCTCGGCGGACGCCCGTTGTTCCTCCACTCCGCCACGGCTTTTGCCGAGAGCGGCGTGGCCGATTTCTACGTCATCGTTTATCGCGACCAGAAACAGATGCTGGAGCTGTCGGCCTATGCGCCGACGCCCGCGTTGTTCGTCCCCGGCGGTGCCGAGCGCCAGGACTCCGTGGCCGCCGCCCTCGCCGCGCTCCCGCCCGATATCGGCAAGGTCTTTATCCACGATTGCGCGCGTCCGTTTGTCCGCGTCGAACAACTCATCGCGCTCCACAAAATCGTGCTGCGCGAAGACGCCGTCGTTCTTGCCCACCGCGTGACCGACTCGATCAAGGAGCATCGTTCCGACGGACACTTGAAGTCGCTCAATCGCGACAAACTCTGGGCCATGGAAACCCCGCAGGTTTTCGCCCGCGACCTGATCGATGCCGCCTACGCCAAAGTAGCCAAAAAGAAACTACGCATCACCGACGACGCCGCCGCCGTCGAGCTGCTCAAGCATCCCGTGGCGTTGCTGGAAAACTCCCACCCGAATCCCAAACTCACCACGCCCGCCGACCTCCCGTGGTTTGAGTATCTGCTCCAGCAGACCAAGTCCTCATGACCAACCTGCGCATCGGCCACGGCTACGACATTCACCGCATCGTTGCGGGTCGCCCGATGGTGCTCGGCGGCGTGCGCTTCGAGACCGATTACGGCCTCGATGGCCACTCCGATGCGGACTGCCTCACGCACGCCATCTGCGACGCGTTGCTCGGCGCCGCCGCGTTGCCCGACATCGGGCACTTTTTCCCGAACACCGATCCGGCCTACAAGAACATCGACTCCCAAGTCCTCCTGCAGCGCGTGGCCGCCGAACTCGTCAACCGCAACTGGCGCATCGTTAATCTCGACGCCTCGCTCATCGCCGAGAAACCCAAGATTTACCCCCGCCTCGACGAAATGAAGGCGACCCTCGCGCGCTCCACCGGCCTCGACGTTTCCCAAATCGGCCTCAAAGCCACCACCAACGAAGGCGTTGACCAAATCGGCGAAGGCCTCGCCATCGCCGCGCACGCCGTTGCCTTGATTGAGCGCATTTAAAAACCCCATGCGTCCGTCCGCCCTCCGCTTTTCGTCCTGTGTGCTTCGTCCGCTGCTCGCGGTTCTCTGTCTGGTGGCCATCGCCGGCTGCCTCAAACGCGAGACCGCCGTCGAGCGAGGCAACCGTGAGCAGATTCTCCATCGCGGCATGGGCCCCGAGGTCGCCGATCTCGATCCGCACCTTGGCGTCACCGCCAACGACTACACCGTGCTGTCCGCGCTCTTCGAAGGCCTCATTGCCGAAGATCCCGTCACCCTCGCTCCCGCCCCGGGCGTGGCCGAGCGCTGGGAAGTGTCCGCCGACAATCTCACCTACACCTTCCATCTTCGCTCCAACGCCAAATGGTCCAACGGCGACGCACTCACTGCGCGCGATTTTCTGGCTTCGTGGCAACGCGTGCTCACGCCATCCCTAGCCGCAGAAAACGCCTCGCTTCTCTACATCGTTCAAAACGCCGAAGCGTTCAACAAAGGTCAGCTCACCGATTTTGCCCAAGTCGGTTTTTCCGCTCCCAACGATCACACGCTGCGGATCACGCTTGAGCACCCGGCCTCTTATTTTCTTTCGCTGCTGCAACACTGGGTCTGGTGGCCCGTGCACCTGCCGACGCTCGCAAAACACGGCTCGCCTTACAAACGCGGCAGCAACTGGGCGCGTCCTGACACCTTTGTCGGCAACGGCCCCTTCACGCTGAAAGAATGGCGCACCGGCCAGCACATCGACGTGGCGAAATCCGCGACTTACTGGGACGCCGCCACCGTTCGCCTGAACGGTATTCGCTTCCACCCGATCGAAGATCTCAACGCCGAGGAGCGCGCGTTCCGCTCCGGCCAGCTGCACCTCACCGAAGCGCTGCCCGTTGCCAAAGTGGATTCCTATCGTCGCGACCAGCCCGAGCTTCTGCGCATCGACCCCTACCTCGGCACTTACTACTACACGCTTAATATCAACCGCCCGTTCCTCAATGAGGCCAAGGTCCGCCGCGCGCTCGCCCTCGCCGTTGATCGCGCCGGCATCGCCAGCAAAATCCTCCGCGGAGGCCAGCAACCCGCCCTCGCATTCACCCCGCCCGGCACCGCTGGCTACACGTCCAATGCCCGCATCGAAACCGATTTCACCGAGGCTCGCCGCCTTCTCGCCGAGGCCGGTTATCCCAACGGAAAGGGCGCGCCCATCCTCGAGCTCTTGCTCAACACGTCCGACAATCACCGGCAGATCGCGGAAGCCGTGCAGGCTGGCTGGCGCAGGGAACTCGGTCTCGAAGTTCGCCTCCTCAACATGGAGGGCAAAAGCGTCATCTCCGCCCGCCGCACCGGCGATTTCCAGATCCTGCGCTCATCCTGGATCGGCGACTACAACGACCCCGCCACGTTCCTCTCGGTCTGGACCACCGACGGCGGCAACAACTACAGCAGCTGGAGCAATCCCGCCTTTGACCAGCTGCTCTTCCAAGCTGCCCGCACGACCGACACCGGTTCCCGCCTCGCGCTTTTCCAGCAAGCCGAAGCCCTGCTCATCGCCGACACGCCGTTCATCCCACTCTACACCTACACGCACGTTTTCTTGATCAATCCGTCCGTGCAAGGCTGGCATCCCACGCTGCTCGATCACCACCCTTACAAACACGTTTCGCTCAAAACGCCGTAACGGCGCACGAGGGAATCGGGCTGGTTAGAGCACCTGCCTGCTAAGCTGGTGGTCATGGGCAAGAGTCGCCGGGCGTAGTTTTTCGGATACCGCGTTCCGGAAGATTCATCGTTCCGCCTCTTGCCGCTCGGCTGGTGAGCGTTTAACTGGGCCGATGTCCAAGATCCTTTTGCGCGCGTTACCCCTGATCGCAGCCTCTTTGTTGGTCGTTTTCGCCGGTTGCTCGAAAAAAGATCCAGCCGCCACCACCGACGGCGCGACCAAGTCCGGCAGCAAAGTCATCCGCATCGGCAACGGTGCCGAGCCGCAGGACCTCGACCCGCACGTCGTCACCGGCGTCGGCGAACACAAGATCATCACCGCGCTCCTTGAAGGTCTGGTCACCTACGCGCCCGATGGTGGCATCGCTCCGGGCGTCGCTGAGCGCTGGGAAATCGCCGAGAACGGCCTCACCTACACGTTTCATCTCCGCGGAAACGCGAAATGGTCCAACGGCGATCCCGTGACCGCGCAGGATTTCGTGCGCTCCTTCCAACGCATCCTCACGCCGTCACTCGGCGCCGAATATTCTTACAAGCTGTTCCACCTTGTGGGTGGCGAAGAGTTCAACACAGGGAAAATCACCGACTTCTCCAAAGTCGGCGCCAAGGCGCTGGACGATCGCACCCTGCAGCTCACGCTGAAGCACCGCACGCCCTTCCTGCTCGAATCGTTGAAACACTACGCGTGGTTCCCCGTGCACATCCCGACCATCGAGAAATTCGACGGACTGAGTCGTAAAGGCAGCCTTTGGACGCGCGCCGAAAACTACGTCGGCAACGGCCCGTTCACGCTCACCGAGTGGAAACCCAATCAAAAGATCATCGTCACCAAATCGCCGACGTATTGGGATTCGAATACCGTTAAACTCGACGGCATCGAGTTCTACGCCATCGACAACTCCGACACCGAGGAGCGCCTCTTCCGCACCGGCCGGATCGATTACGCCTACAGCCTCCCGCTGAACAAGATCGAGACCTACCGCCGCGACCAGGCCGACACCTACCGGCAAACGCTTTATTACGGCGTTTATTATTACCGCCTCAACACAACGAAAAAGCCGCTCGACGACAAACGCGTCCGCCGCGCCCTCGCCCTGGCCATCGATCGCGAATCGATTATCAAAAACATCCTTCGCGACGGCGGACAGACGCCCGCGCTCAATTACACGCCGCCTTCCGATAAGTTTAAGTCAAACGCCCGCATCGCCGGCGACTTGGCGGAAGCCAAACACCTGCTGGCCGAGGCGGGTTATCCGGACGGCAAGGGCATGCCGTCGGTCGAGATTTTGTTCAATACGCAGGAAAGCCACCGCGTCATCGCCGAGGCGATCCAGCAGATGTGGAAGACGCGTCTCGGTATCGACGCCACCATTACCAACCAGGAATGGAAGGTGTATCTTGATTCACAACAAACCCTCAATTACCAAGTCGCCCGGGCCGGCTGGATTGGCGATTACAGTGATCCGCACACGTTCCTCGATCTCTGGATCACCGGCGGAGGCAACAACCAGACTGGCTGGTCCAATGCCGAATACGACCGACTGCTCCGCACCGCGCTCGAAACCAAAACAGAAGAGGAGCGCATGGCCGTTTATCAAAAACTCGACGCCATCCTGGCCGACGAGTTGCCCGTCATTCCCATCTACTTTTACTCGCGCATCTATGCGATCAGCCCACGCGTCAAAAACTGGATTACCACCCCGCTCGACAACCGCGCGTGGAAGTGGATCGATCTCGCTCCCTGATTATTATCTGGAACTCACGTCATCCCGAAGTAATTCAAGCCTTCCGAACTCAGCATCCTGATTTCGAACGCTTCAGTTAACCGACCACCATGTTTCGCTTTATCGCCCGACGCCTTCTGGAGACGATTCCTGTCCTCTTCATCATCGTCACGGCCACTTTTTTCATGGTGCGGTTTGTTCCCGGCGGACCGTTCGACAGCGAAAAAGCGACGACGCCCGAGATCCGCGCCAACCTCGAAGCCTACTACGGCCTCAACCTGCCGCTTCACCAGCAATACACGAACTACCTGAAGGCCGTCGTGTTTCACGGTGATCTCGGTCGCTCGACCAAATACGCCAGCCGCACCGTCAACGAAATCATCGCGGACAAACTCCCGGCATCGCTGCAACTGGGAGGACTTTCCTTGCTCATCGCCCTTATCTTGGGATTGAGCGCGGGCGTTCTCGCCGCAGTAAAGCGCAACACCAAGATCGATTACTTCGCATCTTCGTTCGCGATGGTCGGCATTTGCGTGCCCACCTTCGTGCTCGGCCCGCTGCTCGTGCTGCTCTTCGCCATTCACCTCGGCTGGTTCAGCGCCTCCGGCTGGTATGACTGGCAGGATCGCATTCTCCCTTCGCTGACGCTCGGTATCGTTTACGCCGCCTCGATCGCCCGACTCACCCGCGGCGGCATGCTCGAGGTATTGAATCAGGACTACATCCGCACCGCGCGCGCGAAAGGCGCATCGGAAGCGCGTATCATCTTTAAGCATGCCTTGCGCGG
>JBEVND010000309.1:0-5123 GCA_040508285.1 Rariglobus sp.
GTTTGTCACCTTTTAGACGAGCGACGGATTGGCGGAGTAACTGGCAGTAGAGTTCGAAGCCGACGCCGATGATGTGGCCGCTTTGCTGCGAACCGAGCAGGTTGCCGGCGCCGCGCAGCTCAAGATCGCGCATAGCGATGCGAAAGCCGGCGCCGAGCTGGTTGTGCGTGCGCAGCGCGTTGAGGCGTTCGCGGGTGATTTCAACGAGGCGCGTGTGGCGGTGGAGGAGCAGGTAGGCGTAGGCCTGATGTTTGAAACGCCCAACGCGTCCGCGGAGCTGGTAAAGTTGGGAGAGGCCGAAGCGGTCGGCACCTTCGATGATGATCGTATTGCAGTTCGGGATATCGAGGCCGGTCTCGATGATCGTCGTGCAGACGAGGACATGATGTTTGCCGGCGACAAAGTCGGTCATCTCGCGCTCAAGTTCGTGTTCGTCCATCTGGCCGTGACCAACGCCGATGGTCACGTCGGGCAACAGTTCGCGAAGGCGTGCAGCAACGAGGTTGATCGTCTGCACGCGGTTGTGGAGATAGAAGACTTGTCCGCCGCGTCGGAGCTCGTGGCGAATGGCGTCCACAACGATTTTGTCGTCGTAGGTTTTAACGATGGTCTGGATCGGGTGGCGATTAACGGGCGCAGTCTCGATCACGCTCATGTCGCGGGCGCCGGTCATCGCCATGTAGAGTGTGCGCGGGATGGGCGTGGCGGACATCGAAAGGACGTCCACGGTGGCGCGCATGTTTTTGAGGCGCTCCTTGTGCTTCACGCCGAAGCGTTGCTCTTCGTCCACGATGACGAGACCCAGGTCTTTGAACGCGATGGAATCGGACAGAAGCTTGTGCGTTCCGATGAGGATATCGACCTGACCGGCGGCGGTGGCGGAGAGAATGCGCGTGGTTTCGCCCTTGGTGCGGAAGCGGCTGACCATCTCGACCGCGATCGGATAGCCGGCCATGCGTTCGCGGAACGTGTTGAGATGTTGCTGCGCGAGGATCGTGGTCGGCACGAGAATCGCGACCTGCTTGCCGCCTTGCACGACCTTAAAGGCGGCGCGGATGGCGACCTCGGTTTTTCCGAAACCGACATCACCACAAATGAGGCGATCCATCGGGCGGGCGCGCTCGAGGTCGGCTTTGGTTTCGTCGATGGCCTTGAGCTGATCCTTCGTCTCGGTGAACGGGAAAGAGCCTTCGAATTCCTTCTGCCAGTCGTTGTCTGGCGGGAAGGCGTGACCGGGTTGGGCTTCGCGTTGCGCCTGGATTTTGAGGAGATCGGCGGCGAGATCGATGGTGGAGCGCTCGGCGGCCTGACGGGTTTTTTCCCAACGACCGGAGCCGACTTTGCCGAGCTGCGGTTTGGCTTTGCCGAGACCGACGTAGCGGCTGATCAGGTGCGACTCCTGCAGGGGAACGTGGAGCGTGACGCCGTCGTCGAACTCCAGAGAGATAACTTCACGCTGGCCGTCGCGTGTATCCAGTTTGGTGAGACCGCGGTAGAGCGCGATACCGTGCTGGAGGTGGACGACGAAATCGCCTTCGACCAGCTCGGAGAAATCGAGGAGCTGATCGACTTGCGCACGGGTGACGAGGGCACGCTGCGGGCTGTTGACGCGGCGCGTGCGCTGGCGGCCGAAGAGTTCGGTTTCGGTGACGAGAACCAGGCCACCGATCTCTCCGAGTTTGCGTTTGGGGAGCGTGGACCAAAGCAGCCCGGCGCCGGCGCGGTAGGTGCAGCGAAACCCTTCGTTGAGCGTGCCGCGCACCCAGAGCGGCTGCAGGCCTTTGAACCGGGCGTCCTCGGCTAGGATCTCTTTGACGCGTTGTTCTTCTCCTTCCTTGGAGACGACAAACGCGAGGCCGTAGCCGTCTTTTTTCCACGCGACGAGTTGCGTGAGAAAGGTGCGGCGGGCGTCTTCCTCGGCTGAGAGACGTTCCTGGGCGACGAGGTCGTCGGATGGATAATTGCGATGGTGCGAAAGGCTCTCGGTGTCCCACGTGGTTTCGCTGACGCCGTCGCCATCGAAGAGCGCGGCGGCTTCGTCGATGTCGGCGAGCCCGAAGGCACCGGCGGATTTTTTCAGGATGGGGGAGAGGCCGTCGAAACCCTCGCGGGCGAAAGACGAAAACTCTTCGTCGAGCGCGGCGGGCTCGATGAACACGAGCTGCGTGAGCGGGGAAAGGTAGTCGGCGATGCCTGTCTTGGAGGAATCGAGTTTGAGACGCGGAGAGGCGGAAAGCGTGATCGTGTTGACCTGTTCGCCGGAGCGCTGGGTGACGGGGTCAAACGTGCGGATGTCCTCGATGTCGTCGCCGAAGAAATCGAGGCGGTAGGGCTGGCTGGCGGTGATCGGGTAAACGTCGATAATGCCGCCGCGGATCGCGTAGTGACCCGGAGATTCGCAGACGGCTTCACTGTCGTAATCGAGCGAGTGGAGCGTCTCGAGGAGGGATTGAAACGACTGCGATTGACCGCGGGACAGCGTGATCTCGCGGCTCGAAAATGCCTCAAGCGCGGGCACCGGTTGGAGCAGCGCGGCGGGTGTGGTGACGACGAGGAGTTGAGCGTTGAGCGCAGAGAACGACGCGTCGGTGGCGTTGCGGGCGGAACGCAGGCGACTGAGCACCGTGGTGCGATCGGCGGAGGCGGCAAACGCTTCGCGCATGTCGCGGCTGTCGGGCATCGACTCAGGGAATACGAGCGTCTCAATCGCCGCGGGGTTTCCGCCCGAAGAGCGGTGGAAAAACGCGATGTCTTCGGCGAGTTGTTCGGCGAGTTTCAGTTCCTCGGCAATCACCAGCCACACCGGCGCGGGGTGCCCGCGGGTAAGCTCGGCGATGACCGCTCCGCGGGCAGGCGGGCAGATGCCGGTGAGCTTGATGCGGGTGAGTGAGGAAAGGGCGGACATTGAGCGGACGAGACTTTTAACTCAGAGACGCGGAGACGCAAAGGGTGCCGTTGGATTTAGAAAATAGTTCGCCGTGATGGACTCGACGGACAAAACGCCGGCACCTGTTAGTTAAGGGATGTAAGCGCGGCGCGGGCGGCGGTTTCCTCGGCTGCTTTCTTTGAGGTGCCACGGCCGGTGCCGAGCAGGCGGTCGGCAAGGAAGACGTTGGACGTGTATTCCTTGGCATGGTCGGCGCCGCCGCTTTGGACCGTTTCGTAGCGCAACGCGCCGGAGCCGTGAGTGGGCTGGACACGTTCTTGAAGGCGGCCTTTGGGGTTCGCCTCTTCGAGTCGCAGGCTGGCGAGGCGCGGCTCCAGATCTCCGTAGCAACGCAGGATAAATTCTTGTGCAGCGGGCAGGCCGGCGTCGAGAAACACGGCACCGACCACGGCTTCGAATGCATCGCCCGCTGCGGTGGGCGAGCCGCCGGTTTTTTGCTCGGCGGCGCACAGGCGCAACAGGGCGGGAATCTCCAATTCGCGCGCGAGTCCGCCGAGAAAAATACCGTTGGTAAGCGCGACGCGCAGGCGGCTGAGTTCACCTTCGCGTTCGGTGGGGCGCAGGTGAAACAGCGCGGCGGTGACAACGAACTGGATGACGGCGTCGCCGAGGAATTCGAGACGTTGGTAATGGTCGCCGTCCTCGGGGTGTTCGTTGGCGTAGCCGGGGTGGGTGAGGGCCTGCTGGAGCAGCGCGACGTTGCGAAACGTATGGCCGAGGCGCGCTTGAAGTTGGGTCAGCGAGTCGCTCATGAGCTGGCGCTGGCGTAGCGGCGCAGGCCGCGGTTAAAGACGAAGATCGCGAACGCCGTCCAGAAGACGGTGACGGCGAGCAGCCAAAGCGCGTTGGTCGGATTAAAACCGTGAATCAGCGCGGAGGCCGGGACGTTGCTCACGACGACGGCCGGCAGTATCCAAACAAACAGCACACTGGCCGCGCCCTTGAAGGCGGGACGGGGGAGGCGGGAGAACTCCATCAACGTGAAGTAGCTGCCCTCGATGCCTTGGGCCGCGCCGAGCCAGAACGTGAGCGAAACGGTGATGAGCAGGATGCTGTAGTTAATCAGCACGCCGCAGAAAATCATCAGAGCGTAGAGCCCAAGTTGGCCGATGGACGGCGTGAGCCCGAGCTGGTGAACGGCGTAGGCGACCACGGCCATCGCGACGATGGAATTGGCGAGGCCATCGAGGTCGAGTTTGCGTGTCGAGACCATGAACAGCGGGCTGCCGGGCTGGGCGAGGAAGAAGTCGAAATGGCCGGTGCGGATGTTGCGCGCCATCTCGAAGAGGTTTGTCCACACGAAGCCCATGATGAACCGCTGCACGAGCATCGAGCTACCGACGAGCAGCAGCATCTCGTATTTGCTCCAGCCGGCGATGGAATCGGTGTGATCGTAGATGACTTGGACGAGCAGGAGATTCACGCCCATCCAGAAAAATTCGACGAGCGCCCACATGATGAAATCGAAACGAAACATCATCGTGCGCACGACCGAGTAGCGGGCGCAGGCGAGCCAGATGCGGATGTAGTCGATGAGCTTCATGGGCAAATCAGCCGCCGACGGCCGTGTGGCGACGCAAGCCGCGCGTCCAGAGAAGTTGAGCAAGCGCGAGCAGGGCGACCACCCAGAAGGCTTGGATGGCGAGACCGTTGAGAACATCCGCCTGCTCGATGCGACCGGTGAAAATCGCGGTCGGGAAATACATCTGATAATAATACGGCAGCCACTGCGAGATGCGGTAAAACCAGGCCGGCATCAGATCGAGCGGGAACATCTGGCCGCCCAGCACGGTTTCGATGGCGAGAGACAGAATGATGAACGACTGGATTTCTAAAAACCAGAAGGTCAGCAGACCGAAGATGTAGGCGATGGTGAACTGAATCATCGCGGCCATGAGCATTGCGGGGAGTCCGTAGGCAACGCGCCACACTTCGTCGGGAAGCACGATGTTGTCCTTGAGCAACGGAAGCGCGATAAGCACAGGCAACAAGGCAAGCAGTCCCGACACCATGCGCGCGGCGACGAAGATGCTGAATCGATACAGGTAGTAATTAATCGGCTTCAGCAGGAACTGGTTGATGAGTCCGTTGCGGATTTCCTCGCTGATCTGGTAGTCCTCATTGAACGCACCGATGAAGAACTGCATCACCAGAATAACGATGAAGTAGGTGAGCG
>JBEVND010000409.1:0-12891 GCA_040508285.1 Rariglobus sp.
CGCTGCACCAGCCAGTTCTCCGGATAAAAACCGCCGAAGGGCAGGTGCAGATTGTCGGTCACGTAACGATAACCTGTGACCGTGTTCGTCGAGAGGCTGTAGCAGACCGCAAGGGCGCCGTTGCCTTGGGGCAGGAACGTGATCTGCAGGCGAACCGCCGCTTCGACGTCCTGATAAATGGATACACGCAGGTTCATGCCGGGACCGACTTCGGCCTTGAGCGCCTGCACTTGTTTGAAGCCGTTTGCGCGCAACCAATCGCGGATCTTCAGGAAGCGCGGCTGCGTCGGCCACTCTTCGCCTGAGTGATTCAGCGCGAAACGCGGAAACAGTGGCATTGGGCTCACGCTGAGCGCATGAATCGCCAGCCAGTTGTAGAGCGTTTCCAACAAAAACCAGACGAGGAAAAGCGCTGCCGCAAGAACGGGATAAGGCCGGTCAGACCAACCGAGATCGATGCAGATCGCGGCGCCACCAAATGCGAAAATCATCCAGCGCAACCAACGGTTGATAATCGCCAGGACGGGTGAACCGCGCCGCTGATTCAGCTGCAACAGCACCAGCGAAAAAATGATCGCGGCGAGCAGCAAGTAGTCGGGGTTCATGGATGCGAAAGGCCGGAACGCTCGCGCGAACCGGCCATTTAAGGGCTAGATTAGGGCGCAGATCGCGTTAGCTGAGGCGCACCGGCATGATGACGCAGATGAAGCTTTCCAGCGTCTTGAACACACCGGGGCTGACCTCGTCCTTCAGCTCGAAGAACACTTCGTCCTTCGTCAGCGCCTTGAGCGGATCGAGCACAAACGCGGGGTTGAACGCGACTTGGAGGTCCGGACCGCTGTAAGCGATCGCCATCGACTCGTGAGCCTCACCGAAATCAGGGCTTTGCGCGGTGATTTCCAAGAGGTTGCTGGTGAGCTTGATCTTCACCGAGTTGGACTTCTCGGAGGTCACCAGTGCGGCGCGGTGCACGCACTCGAGGAACAACTCGCGCTCCAGCTTGATGCGCTGGTGGGTCTCCTTCGGAATGACCTGCTGGTAATTCGGGTAATTGCCCTCGACGACTTTCGAGTAGAGGTAGATCGAGTCGACGAGACCGCTGGAGTCTTTGTCGGTGTTGATCTGGAACGACGCTCTACGGTCATTAAACGCGATTTTGAGCTTCTCCCCCTTGTCCAGCATGCGGACGAGTTCGGAGACCGTCTTTGCGGGCAGAATGATGCTTCCTGCGTTCTCGGCGGGAACTTCGAGCTCTTTGGAAATCAGGGCGAGGCGGCGGCCGTCGGTGGCGACTAGCGAGAGCTTGCCGTCACGGAAGTTGAAATAGACGCCGTTGAGGATGTAGCGCGTCTCATCGGAGGACTGCGCATAGGACACGCTCTTGAGCATCGAGGTGAGCTCGGCCTGCTCGAGGGTGAAGGTCTTGTCGTCTCCGAATTCGGGGAGCGGGGGAAACTCTTCCTTGCCGATACCGACGATGCGGAAGGTGGAGCCGCCCGAGGTGAGTTTCACCTGATGGTTGGGCGTGGCGTCGAAGGTCACGTCGACGTTGGGCAGCTCGCGGATGATCGTGGCGAGGCGCTTCACCGGAAGGGTGACGGAGCCGCCTTCTTTCACCTCGGCCTTGATCTTACAGCGAATGCCGAGATCGAGATTCGTCGTGGTGAGCGAGATGTAGTCCTTCTCAGCCTCGATCAGCACATTGCTCAAGATCGGCATGGTGGCCTTGGAGCCAACCACGTTGAGAACTTGGGCGAGGCCGTTGCTGAAGTGATCGCGGTTGATCTTGAATTTCATGTAAAGCGGGAAGGAGAGGAGACGCGAAAAGTGGAAACTAACAAAGGATAAAAGATACCTAATTCAATATATATGTTATCCCTCTTATTATGCTCTGCGAGTAACTGCCATAACCTCGCGTCCACCCTCGTAAAACCGACCTTTTTGAGGCGTGAAAAACTGAACTCCACCGGACCAATAAACAGGCACTTGTTAACAACGTTAAAGTTATTGGCCAGTTATTGGTCGGTTGATGGCAGAACAACTCACACGAGCGGGGCGCGCTTGGTGATTCCGTGGCGACGCCAGTGCCGGACCAAGCCGTAAAAGATGTAGCCGAGGCACACGATAAACATACCGTATTCCTTGAATTTGATCACCGCCGCACCGATCGCGATGTAGATGACCAGCGTGGTTAGCTTCGTCTTCGTGCGCAGGTCGATCTGCTTACCGCTCGGGTAACGCACGGTGCTAACCATCAGCACAGCAACCAATAGCAGCAACGGTGGCAAACCGAGCGTCATCCATTGCAGCGATTTGTCCTGAGAGAGAAGATTCAGCAAAAACAGCACCAAGGCAGCGACGGTGCCTGCCGCGGCTGGAACGGGAAGGCCCACAAAATCCTTGTTGGTGCTCTTGCCATTTGGGCGGTGAAGCAGCGGGTGCGTGATGACGTTGAAACGTGCCAGGCGGATCGCGGCGCACAGCAAATAGATGAAGCCGATGAGACCGCCCACGCTGAGCAGCGTCTGGTCGCCTGCAGCGGGACGGATGATCAGGAAGAAAACCATCAACGCCGGCGCGAGGCCGAATGAGACGATGTCAGCCAACGAGTCGAACTCGGCACCGAACAACGATTCCTGGCCGCCCATGCGCGCCAACCGTCCATCCAGCGCGTCGAACGCCATCGCGCCAAAGATATACCACGTTGCCACTTTGTAGTGAGCAATCGCTTCGGGCGGGATCGAGGCGACATCGGTCGCACGAGCAATGAAACTCGCCTCGATGCAACGCATGCAGGCGGCAAATCCGCAGAACAGATTTCCCGCCGTCATCAAGTTGGGCAGGAAATAAATGCGGCTCGCCTGCTCGACGGTATACGGATTCTCGGCGTCGGTCTCCGCTTGGGGTTTGGGGTGGTCGGCCATGATGTGAGGCGGGGCGATTTACTTTTTGGTCAGCGACTCCAGATACTTCCAAAACTTGGAATCCTGCTCCGCCAACTGGCTTTCCGTGATGGGCAACTTGTTGCGCAAGAGGAAGTCTTCCAACGAGTTCTTGTGCAAAATGTAGAGCACATGGATGCTGTCCGAGCCGCGCGTCTCAAAGTAAAAACGGTGGTCGCCCGACCGAAGGCGGTAGAGCATGTGACCGGCACGCGAGAAACGGCCCAGCGGCTCCCGTGGATGCTCAAGATCGGCCGGTTTTAGCGAGCTGATGGGTTCAATGGCTTCGAGCTGCGCGAGCTTATCGAGCTTGTTCAGCTCGCTCATGCTCTGCTCGGAAAAGGTGACCTGATACATCGTATGTTTGCGGGAAAAGCGGGACACGGGTGGAGCGGTCTGTCGTAACCGCACCGGCCACCGGGCGTCTTGCCCGAAACCGACCCGCTCACGAGCCAACCACATTCATGCCATGAAAGTTTTGTTTCTACTCCCCGTGTTCCTAGCGGCAACGCAATTTGTTTTACCCGTTTCCGCCGAAACCGACGTGGCCGCACGCGATGCCGAAATCCTCAAGCGCTACGATACCAACAAGGACCGTAAGCTCGACGAAGCCGAGGTCGCCGCCGTGAAGGAAGAGATGCTCATGCAGAGCCAGAAGAAGGACGCGGAGAAACGTAACCGCCGCGCCGAGCGTGAGGCTTCGTGGCTCGCCGAATTTGACAGGAACGCCGACGGCCGGCTCGACGATGCCGAGAAGGCCACGATGGACGCCACCGTGCGCGCCCGCATGGAAAAGCGTCCGCAAATCCTCAAGCGCTTCGACACCGACGGTGATGGCAAGCTGAGCGACGCCGAGTGGGCGGCCGGACGTGAAAAAATCTTCGCCCGTATAAACGACGCCAAAGACAAACGCGCGAAATAGTTGGCGCCCGTTTCGCGCACCGCGCACATCTTTCGCGTGCGGTGGAGTGCCCCGGTCTGGATCATTTTTTTCGTCGTCACGTGCCTGTGGGCACGAACGGCGTCCCGTGCCGACACCGCGCCGCTTGAGTTGGATATTCCTATTCTCGTCGCGGGTTACGGGGCGGTTTTCTACGAAGAAACCGCGCGTGAATTCGAACGCCTCCGGCCTGATATAAAAGTCCGCATTCACGGCAATCCGCGCATCAATGATCAGGTTCGGATCCGCGTCATGGCGGCCGACGATCCCGATGCGACCGATGCGGTGTTGCTGTATCCAAACCTGATCCAAGCCGGACGCATTCTCGACCTCGCGCCCTACCTCGACGGCCCGAATTGGGAAGGCGATGCGCCGTGGCGGGACACGTTTTTGCCTGGCGTGCTGAATCGCTGGACCGCCCCGCAGAACGCCGCTGCCGTGGCTGAGACCGGCACCGGCAAGGCGCCGGTGTATGGTCTCCCGTTTGCCCACGCAGTCTGGACTGTTTTCTACGACAAAAAACGCTTTCGCGAAAACGGCTGGGACGTTCCCCGCACTTGGGATGAGTTTTTTGCGCTGTGCGAAAAAATGGAACGCGCCGGCGTCGCACCCGTGTCGCTGCCCGGTGTGTTTATGCGCTACGGCGACGCGTTTCTGCGCAGCGCCCATTACAACCTCGTCGGCGCCGAGGGCTGGCGCGCCTACAACCAACTTGAGGCGGGCACGCGCACCGATCCGCGGTTTATCCGCGCGGCTGGCGTGCTTCAGAAGCTTTCGACGCAACACCTGATCAAGGGCTGGGAGGGCATGACGCACACCGCCGCGCAACTCGCCTTCATCGACGGGCGCGCCGCGATGACCATTTCCGCCTCTTGGTTTGTGAGCGAGATGCGTGGCAAGCTCCCCGACGACTTCGAACTCGGCGCGATGAACCTGCCGGTGTTTGCGGACGGTATCACCGAACCGGATACGTTGCAGACCCAGAGTGCGTATTACTTTCTCTTCGCCAGCGGAGATCCTGTGCGCGAGCGGGCGACGGTGGATTTCTTTCGGTTTCTCACTTCACGCGAGCGGGCGCGCCACTTCGCGAAAGCCATCGACTCGCCCGTCGCGTTGCGCGCGGTGAGCCAGGCTGATTACTCACCGCTTATGCGCGACACGGCTGCGTTGATTGCCAAAGCGCCGGCATCGTTCGACGCCGCGCCGCCTTCGTCGGCGACCCATTTGGCGGTGATCAACCAGGCGCTCACGGACGCGCGCTATCGCCTTATGACTGGACGCATCACGCCGGAGGAATTCGGCGCGCGACTCGAAGCGGCCGCCGCAGCGGCACGCGGCCGTGAATCCGAGCCGGATCGCGTGGAAAACCGCCACGGTTTCGCCGCAGCGGCCCTGCTGCTCGTCATTGCTGCCTTGGTGGCGTGGCTCGCGTGGGTGTGGCGCTTCAAGGGCGGGCCGAAGCAGAAGAGAATCTCCGGGCATTCCTCGGAACATCTTGGACGTCTTCGAGGAACGCTGGGCATCGGCTTTGTGGGCCCGGCGTTGTTTCTCTTCGGAGCCTTCGTGATCCTCCCCGGGCTGGCTTCATTTGTGTGGGCATTTACGCGCTGGGACGGCCTCGGCGAACGCACGTGGGCGGGTCTTTTCAACTTCAAGTGGCTGCTTCTGGAGAGCGATGTATTCTGGTTTGCACTACGGAATAATCTTTTCCTGATGATCGCGCCCGCGCTGGTGGTGGTGCCGGCGGCGTTGTTTTTTGCGACACTCATTCATCGCGGCATTTGGGGCGGCTCGGTGTTTCGTGTGGTGTTTCTTTTTCCCAATATGCTCGGTGGCATTGCGGCGACGTTGCTCTGGATGAGCGCCTACGACCCGCATGGCGGATTGGTGAACACCGCGCTGGTTAAACTGGGCTTCGAGAGTTTTGCGGGCTTTGCGTGGCTTTCGCAGGCGCACCTATATGGTGCGCTGTTGCCAATCTATCTCTGGATGGCGTGCGGTTTTAACCTCGTGCTTTACCTCGCGGCGATGGAGGGAATCTCGCCCGATCTTTACGAGGCGGCGGACCTCGAAGGAGCATCTCCCACGAGGCAGTTTTTCTCCATCACGCTGCCGCTCATTTGGGAAGTGTTGGTGATCTCCGCGGTGTTTCTGGTGATCGGCGGATTAAACGCTTTCGAAATGATCTGGCTGCTTACGTCGCAGGACCCCGCGAGCGGCTCGCACACATTGAGCACGTTGATGGTTTCGACGATGTTTCAGGAGTTTCAGATCGGCCGGGCCACGGCGATCGCGGTGATGATGTTTGTCCTCGTGCTGGTCGGCAGCGCGGCGGTGATGCGCGCGTTGAAACGCGATACGGTGGAGATGTGAACCCATGAAGATTTCCCGCTTCATCATTTTCGCCCTGTTGGTCGGCTATCTCTTGTGGGTGGTGTATCCGATGGCGTGGGTCGCGTATTCATCTTTCAAGACAGATGAGTCGATTTTTCGTGATGCGTTTGCTTTGCCGCCGCTCGATGCGCTCCAGACGGACAATTATACGCGGGCGTGGAACGAGGCGCGGTTCGGGGACTACTTTTTAAACTCGGTTATCGTGACGACGACCTCCGTGGTGCTGATTGTGTTCCTTGGGGCGATGGCGGCGTATGCGTTAGCGCGGTTTTATCATCCGTTGGGTCGCGGTATTTTCTGGCTGTTTCTCGCCGGGCTGATGATCCCGGTGCAGCTTTCCATCGTGCCGCTTTTCTTCGAGCTGCGGGCGCTCGGGTTGCTGAATTCGCGGCTGGGCCTGGTGCTCGTTTACACGGCTAATGGACTGCCATTCGCCATCTTCATCCTCTCGGGGTTTTTCAAGTCACTCCCGCGTTCGCTCTATGAGGCTGCTGTGGTGGACGGGTGTTCCGAGGCGTCGGCGTTCTGGCGGGTGATGTTGCCGCTCGCCAAGCCGGGCTTGGTGACGGTCGCGATCTTCCAGTTCATCGGAATCTGGAAAGAGTATTTTTTCGCCTTCATGTTCACGAGTGGAGATGCCGGCGCGGGCGTGCGCACGTTGCCACTGGGTTTGGCCAACCTCTCCATCACGTCCCAATATCGCAGCGACTACGGCATGCTGTTTGCGGGTCTGGTCATCGTGACGATCCCAATCCTGCTCGTCTTCATCGCGCTGCAAAAACACCTCGTAAAGGGTGTGACGGCAGGCGCGGTCAAGGGGTGAGGCTTACGTAATCGTCGGGGGAAACGTGTCGCCGCCGGGTGCGGATGCGTCGAAGTCGGCGACCAGTTGACGGGCGCTTTCTTCGTGTTCTTCGGGCACCTGAACTTTGATCCCACCCATCGCGAGAATCAGGTGGGGCATGGTCTGCGCGCTGTATTCGTTGGGGATGAGCACGGGAATGCCGCTGTCCTCGAGGACAGACTTCAGCAACTGGGCGTGCATGGGGTTATTGCAGGTTGCTACGGTGATCATGATGGGAGTCTGCCAATCGTTTTCAGAGGTAGCCAGCTTTGATCCCCGCATGAAGCACGCGCATTCGATGCTGGCTTGCATGCTGCAAGCGCTTTAGGAACATGCCTCTTCTTCTCCATGTCGTCGTCTGAAATACCCAGCAGCACGTCTTCAGGCCATCCCGGCACGTCTGAAACCACGTTCCCTGAATGGATCGGCAATGGCGCCGACGCCACGAACCAGCTGCAGCTTTTCTTCGAGCACGCGCCCATCGGTCTCAGCTGGCGCGAGGTGGACGCAAACGGCCGTCCCGGAAAAAACATCGTTAATAAACGATTCTGCGAGCTCATCGGTCTCACGCCGACCGAGGCCAGCGACATCGAGAATGTCCGACGCGTCACGCATCCCGACGATTGGACGCACCAAAAGGATCTCACCGCGGAAGTTTACGCCGGCAAACGCGACAGCTTTACCCTTGAGAAACGTTATCGTCGTCCTGATGGACGCGAGATCGTTTGTGAGCTCACCGTGGTGGTCCTTCGCGCTGCTGACGGACGTGTCACGCACCACTTTGCGATGCTCGGCGATGTCTCCGACCGCCATGCCGCCGAACAGGAGCTGCGCCGCAGCGAATCCCGTTGGCGCACCTACCTGAAGATCGCCAGCGAGATCCTTTTCGCGATCACCCCGGAAGGAACCTACAAATTTGTATCCGATGCGTGGACACCGAAGCTGGGCCACGAAGTCAGCGAAGTCATCGGGCATCCCTACTCGGAGTTTGTTCACCCGGACGAAGTCGCGTTGTTTAATGATTTTATCGCCGAAACGCTGGAGCTCGGCGTCAACCCGCGCGGCATCGAGTATCGCATCAAACAAAAGGACGGCCAGTGGGTGTGGCACGCCACGACCGGTTCGGCTTACACCGACCGCGATGGCCGCCGTGCGTTTTTCGGCGTGGGCCGTGACATCAGCATCCGCCGGAAAGCACAGGAAGAACTCAAGCTCGCACTCGCCCGTCGTGAGGAGCTGGAGCAAATCGTCAACCGCTCGCCGTCCATCGTCGTGTTGTGGCTCGCCGAGGAAAACTGGCCGGTCGAATACGTCTCACAGAGCATCCGCCAGTTCGGTTACCAGCCCGAGGATTTTACGAGCCGTCGCCTGAGTTTCCGCGGCATCACGCATCCCGACGACCGCGAACGCGTGGGCGTCGAGGTCGAGGCGCATGCGATCACCGGCCACCACGAATACAGCCAGGAATATCGTATCGTGTGCGCCGACGGCTCCGTTCGCTGGGTCGATGACCACACCGTCGTGCGTTTCGACAATGCGGGCAATGTGACGCATCACGAAGGCCTCATCACCGATATCACTGCGCGCAAAGACGCGGAGGACCGCGAACGTGATTTGCGCGAACGCGACCTGCGTCTCGCAGGCGAGGTTCAAAACCATCTTCAACCGCATGTTTTTCCCGACATCGGCGAAGTGGAAATCGAATCGCTGTCGCAAGCCTCGACGCACTTGGGCGGCGACTACTACGACGTTCTGCCAGTCGACGAACGTCGCTGGGGATTTGTGATCGCCGACGTCGCTGGCAAGGGCCCGGCCGCCGCGCTGATGATGGCGGCTTGTCGCGCCACGCTCCGACTTTGTGCCGCCGGCCAGCCCAGCGCCTCTGCAGTCGTGAGCCGCGTGAATCGCGCGCTGCATGGCGACATGCCACGCGGCATGTTCATTTCGCTGTTCTACGGTATTCTTGATCTGGATACGAATCGCTTGACCTACGTCCGCGCTGGTCATGAACCGGCGATTCTGTTGCGCGCCGGCGGCGGTGAACCCGAGTTGCTTTCGGGCGGCGGTCTTGCGCTCGGTTTCGATGAAGGTCCGGTGTTTGATGCCATGCTCGAGGAAGTCGTGCTCGATCTTTCGCCGGGCGACCTGCTGGCGCTTTACACCGACGGTATCACCGAGGCGGCCAACGCGGCCGGCGAGGAATTTGGCCGCGATCGTCTCGTCACCACGATGGCCGGTCAGGAGCAGACGCCGCTGCCTCGCGTGGTGGAGAAACTGAACCGTTATCTGCGTCAGTTCTCGGCTCTGGCTTCACGCAACGACGACCGCACGCTGCTGCTCGTTCGTCCCCGCTAAACGCGCGTCGGGCGGCGGGTGCGCGTCGGGCTTTTCCGGTCGCACCAAGCGTTAAAATAGATGTCATGGGCGTCATGTATTATGACGTTGTGATCGCCGGCGGCGGCTTTGCGGGCGCTTATTGCGCGAGAACTTTGGGAAAGTTGTTGGGCAAAGACGGTGCCAAGCGCGTGGCGTTGATCGCTGAGACCAATGTGATGGTTTTTCAGCCAATGTTGGCCGAGGTGGCAGGTGCTTCGCTTGCGCCGCTCGATGTGGTGAATCCGCTTCGTCAATTGTGCCGGAACGTCGACGTGCTGCAGGGCGCGATTCATCAGATCGACTGGGCGCGCAAAGTCGTCGTGGTCGACGGCGGGCGCTTCACGCGAAATCACGAAATCGGATTCGGTCAGCTGGTGCTCACGCTCGGGAGCGTGACCGATTTGAGTCGCGTGCCCGGCATGTCGGAATACGGCCGGCCGATGAAATCCGTGGCCGATGCGTTGCGCCTGCGCGCCGCGGTGA
This sequence comes from Rariglobus sp., assembly GCA_040508285.1. Lineage (GTDB taxonomy): Bacteria > Verrucomicrobiota > Verrucomicrobiia > Opitutales > Opitutaceae > Rariglobus. Next base: position 9,980 of record JBEVND010000409.1, read on the forward strand.
TCAATCGCCTGGAAGAGGCCAATCTCGTGCAGGACCCCGAGCTGCGCGCGCGTCTGCTCACGGTGGTCGTCGCGGGCGGCGGCTACACGGGCGTGGAGACGGCGGGCCAGCTCCTGGATTTGATGACGAGCTCGCGGCGCTACTATGCGAACTTGAGCGACACGCCGGTGCGCGTCGTGCTCGTGCACGGTCACGACCGGTTGCTCGCGGAGATCGGGCCGAAGCTCGGCGAACATGCACAACGGGTTTTGGAAAAACGCGGCATGGAGCTGCGGCTTAGCACGCGCGTCGCGGAGATCACGGCGGACCGCGTGATCTTTACCAGCGGCGAATCCATTCTGGCCCACACAATCGTCACGACGATCGGCAACGCTCCGAATCCCGTCGTGCTCAGCGTGTGTGAGCAACTGGGCATCGTCACCGAACGCGGTCGCGTGCGCACCGAGGCGACGTTGCGCGTGCCGGGGCATCCGGACTTGTGGGCGGCGGGCGATTGCGCGGCGGTTCCCTGGACCGATCGCGGCGAACTCAAGTTGTCGCCACCCACGGCGCAGTTTGCGCAACGCCAGGGCGTGCAGCTCGCGAAGAACATCGTGGCGCTCATGAATGGCCGTGAGCCGCAGCCGTTTCGTTATCGCTACATGGGGCAGATGGCGGCGATCGGTGAGCACGAAGCGGTGGCCGAAGTCTTCGGGTTTCACTTCAGCGGTTTCTTTGCGTGGTGGATGTGGCGCACGGTTTACCTCGCGAAACTTCCCGGCGTCATGCGTCGCCTGCGCGTGATGGTGGACTGGACGTTCGAAGTGGTTTTCCCGCGCGATCTCAGTCTTGTGCTTCCGCCGCCCGAGGATCTTTTGCGCGCGATCCACTTGGTAAAAGACGAGCTGCTCTTCGACCGCGGCGCGGAGTGCCGGGCGTTTTTCTACGTGCGCAGCGGTTCGCTTGTGTTGACGGCGCCGGGCGAGTCACCGCGCGTTTTGACGAAAGGCGCGATTCTCGATCAGGGCATGATCGATGCCAGTGGGCACTGGAACTGGCAGGCAGTGGCGACGGAGAGCACCGATCTTACCGCGATCCGCGGACGCGCGCTCAAACTGCTGCAAACCGAGCTGCAACTCTCCGCCCGGCCCGGCGTTGAAAAGTGAAAGATGCGCGCAGTCTCGCAAAATCTGCGCTGACGGTTTCGGCGCACATCTATAAGCTTTGACCATGGACTGGCTTCACCAGCTTTTTATCACCGAGTCGGTTGCGCGCACGGTCATCCTTCTGGGTGTCGCCGGTGCGCTGGGCTCCGCTCTCGGTAAAATCAAAATCTACGGCGTCAGCCTGGGTGTCGCCGGCGTGCTTTTCGCCGGTCTGCTGCTGGGGCATTTCAAGCTCTCGTTCGATCACCACGTCCTGGAGTTCGTGCGCGAGTTTGGCCTGATCTTGTTTGTCTATACGCTTGGTTTGCAGATCGGCCCGGGCTTCTTCGCTTCGCTGCGAGCGCGCGGGCTCTTGCTCAACGTATTCGCCGCGGCCATCGTCTTTCTCGGCGTGGCGATCGCTGGTGCCTGGATTTTAATGGGACGCACCGATGTCGCGGCCGGCGCGGGGTTGCTCTCCGGCGCGACGACCAACACGCCGAGCCTCGCCGCCGCGCAGCAGGCGCTCAAACAAGTTGGCGCAGGCGACGACGCCGCGATCGTTCAGGGTCTCGCTTACGCGATCGCCTATCCCTTCGGCATCATCGGCATCATCATCACGATGATCTCGGTGCGGGTGTTTTTCCGCATCGACGTGCAGAAGGAAGTCGCCGCGGCCGAGGCTGCGAACCGTCCTTCGGTGCCACCGCCCACGACGCGCAACTTCGAGGTGCGTAATCCGAACCTCGCGGGTCGCACACTTTCCAGCACACCCGGTCTCGGCGGCTCGGGCGTGGTCGTGTCGCGTTTCTCGCGGGATGGCGTGGTGGCGATCGCACGGCCCGACACCGTGCTGCAGCTCGGAGATATCCTGCACGTGGTGGGCCCGGAGGCGGGGCTGGACGCGCTGCGGATCGTCATCGGCTCCGAGGCCGGCGTGGATCTAAAAACGGTGCCTGGCTCGGTAACGAACCGCCGTTTGATCGTCACGAAGCCGGCGATGTTCGGCAAACCGCTGGCCGAGCTCACGCTCTTCTCACAACACAACGTCGTGGTGACCCGGGTGAGCCGGCAGGGCCTGGAGTTCACTCCGACGCCGGGTTTCCGCCTGCAGTTTGGCGACATCCTCATGGTCGTCGGCGAGCCCGTGCAGATCGACGCAGTCGCGGTGGCCGTGGGCAATTCGCCCAAGGCATTGGATACACCGCAGCCGCTCACGTTTTTCCTCGGTATCGCGCTCGGTGTCATCGTTGGGTCGATTCCACTGGTGCTGCCGGGATTGCCCGCAGCGGTGAAGCTCGGCTTGGCGGGCGGTCCGCTGGTGGTGGCGATCTTGCTTTCGCGACTTACGACAACGGGGCCGCTCATCTGGCACATTCCGCACACGGCCAACCACATGCTGCGCGAGGTGGGCATCTCGCTCTTCCTCGCGGCAGTGGGCATGAAATCGGGCGAGAAGTTTGTATCCGTTTTATTCGGGCCCGATGGCATCCGCTGGCTGCTTTACGGCGCGCTCATCACGATCGTGCCGTTGCTGATCATCGGCTTCGTGGTGCGCGCCTGGAAGAAGCTCAACTACGCTGAACTGTGCGGTTTACTCGCCGGCTCGATGACCGATCCGCCCGCGCTGGCGTTTGCGCAGCAGACCACCGGCAGCGATGCGCCTGCGGTCGCTTATGCAACGGTCTACCCGCTCGTCATGTTGCTGCGGGTATTCACCGCACAACTACTGGTTTTCCTGCTCTACAAAGTCGCGACGGGTTAGCCGGCGTTCACTCTTGCGAGCGT
>JBEVND010000465.1:0-8095 GCA_040508285.1 Rariglobus sp.
CGCAGCGTCACGGGCATGCCGAACATCCACTGGAAAAGATCCAGGTTATGCGGGCATTGGTTGAGCAGCACGCCGCCGCCCTCGCCGCCCCATGTCGCGCGCCAGCCGCCCGAGGCGTAATAATGCTCGGTGCGAAACCAATTCGTGATGATCCAATTCACGCGGCGGATTTCGCCGAGTTCGCCGCTCTTAATCAGATCACGGATCTTGATGTAGTAGTGGTCGGTGCGCTGGTTGAACATCGCGGCAAACACCTGTTTCTTGTTCGTGTGCGCGGCGATGAGGCGCTCGCAATCCGCGCGATGCACCGAGATCGGTTTTTCAACAAGAACGTGCAGCCCGGCCTTGAGCGCCTTGATGCCGATCGTGGTGTGATCGTAGTGCGGCGTGGCGATGAGAATGGCGTCAATCAGACCCGAAGCCATCATCTCGTCGGCGGAAGAAAAGCCCTTCACCTGCGGCACGCGCTTGAGCTTCGCCGGGTCGGTATCGGCGACAGCGGTGAGTTCCAAACGGCTGATTTTGCCGGCCAGAAGTTGATGGGCGTGGCCGGAACCCATGTTGCCGAGACCAACGATACCGATGCGGACTTTGCTCATGTGTGTGAAAGGGTAATCTGACGGGAAGAGAGGGTGTAGCTGGAAACGAAGGATCGAAAATCTTGCGTTGGCGAGCGCGACGGCGAGTATCTGCAAACAATTTCATGACAGACCCCGTCATTCCTGCCCGCATCACTTTGAAGCAAGTCGCCGCCGAGGCGGGCGTCCACGTTTCCACCGCGTGGCGCGCTTTGAAAAACGACACGTATGTCGATCCCGCCAAGCGCGCGCACATTCGCTCGATCTCTACCCGTCTCGGATATGTGCCTGATCCGATGCTCACGGCGCTCAGTCATTACCGCCGCAAACAGCACACTCCCGCCTACCGTTCGACGTTCGCCTGGGTTCACACCTTTGCCGAAAAACACGGCTGGCAACACGCCGACCACATCAAGAGTTACCACGAAGGCGCCACCACTTTTGCCGCCTCGATGGGCTACAAACTCGAAGAATTCTGGTTAACCGAGCCCGGCCTCAGCCCAAAACGCGCGCGAGAAGTCCTGCTGGCCCGCAACATTCGCGGACTGATTTTCGCACCACAACCGGATGCCAAGATGCAGATCAAGCTCCCCGTCGAGGCGTTTGCCGGCGTGGCGCTCGGTTACTCGATCGAGTCCCCGCGACTTCACGTCGTCGCCAACCATCAGCACAGCTCCACTCTCACCTGCCTTCGCGAACTGTGCCGCAACGGCCACAGCCGCATCGGCATGGTCAGCGCGTCCGAAACGCTGCGCCGCGCGGAGCACAACTTCGAGACGCCGTATTGCCTTTTTAAGGACGCGCAGCCCGACGAATTAAAGATCCCGCTCTTCACCATCGAGGGCCGCGATGAACCCGCGAACGTCAACGCATGGCGCGAACGGTTTATCGCCTGGGTTAAAAAATACCGCCCGACCGCGATTGTTTCTACCGTCTCCGAGGTAAAAACATGGCTGGAGGGCGCGGGCTACGAGATTCCCGACGACATCAGCATCGTCACCCTGTCCCGCGTGTTCGACCCGGAGTGGTCAGGCATCGACCAGCAGGAGAAAGAAATCGGAGCACGCGCCGTCGAGTTACTCATCAGTCTTTTCCAATCAGGTGAACGCGGCGTGCCCGCCACGCCGCTACGAATGCTAGTCGAGGGACGCTGGATCGAAGCCGACACCGTAAAAAAAATCGGCCCTCCTGTGGAGAGCCTGCTCAAGCGCCTGTCGTAGGCGGCAAAGCCGCACAACGTCGGGCTGATAACGGCGTCAAATCCTGAGACTAAACCCGAGTGAGGAGGCCTTCGGGAATCGAGCCCGAACTCCTCCTCACAATGAACGATAGTCCATTTTTTTACCGGGTGAACTTCACCGAGCGCACCTGGTAAGGCGTGATCGGGAGGGCGATGTCGCCGCGGACGGCTTTTTCGCCGTCGAGCGCTTCGCCGAGCAAGTTCACGGGCGCTGTTTTCACGCCTTCGAGTGTATTCAGATTTACCTTACCACGGCGGCCCAGCGTCTCATGCACGCGCAGCACCCAGCCACCTTCTACCGGCTCGGCCCAGGCGGGCACCGCCGAGGAAAGACCGGCGATGGTCGTAAGGCCTGCGGAAACGGCTTCGCCCGCATAAGGCACGCACGGTGTGAACAATGTATCGGCCAGCGCCGCCGGTTGTTCCGTGACCGCGAGATCGCTGGAGAAACGCGACAAGGCGAGGTCGATCACGTGGCGACCGAGATCCGAATGCACCGGACGATCCGGCGTTGGGCGGATCTGCGGGTGGTCGCCAGCTTCGGTGACCAGCGCGCTGCGCAGGAGGCTCACGCCGACCATGCCTTCACGCGTGGTGAAACCATACTTGGCTTCGGTGATGACCGCGAGGCCTTCGCTTTGGGCGTCGTCGCAGACCGTCATCCAGCGGCTGCCCGGCACTTCCCATTGCGCCTCTTCGCGCGGATAGCCCGGCCATTGTCCGCGCAACACGCTGCCGAACGGTGCACCGTAACGCGCTTTGCGACCGCGATACTCGGTCTTGAAAATACCCTTCAGCCAATGGAGCGGATCCTTCCATTCCACATCGTAACGCACACGCAGCGCCGTCTCTCCGGCGCGCACCGAATAGATCACCGTGATGCGGCTCTTGTGAGCGATGTCGTAGGTGAACGCGACTGAAGCGACGAGGCCGTCGTTCGTCACCACCGGCGTGCCGGTGAAACGGGCTTCGTGACCGCTCACCATGTTGGCGCGATCCACATCCCATGCGTCGAACGACGCGGGTTGATCCGGATAGGCACAAAGTGTGTGGCCAGCCACGGCGACATCGTTGCCATCAATCGACAGCCCGATGAGCGAACCCACCGCGTCAAACTTTGCATTCACGCGTTCGCTGGAGAGCGATGTCGCGGTGGCCTTGGGCTCGCCCGCAACCTTGACCGCGAGATCGGACAATTGTCCGCCGCTTAGCGGAGCGAGTTGATAACACACGCCACCGTCGATCCACGTGCGGGTGAGCGGCAGCGGATTGAACCAGCCCTTGGCTGCGCCGGTGATTTTTCCATTCAAGATCTGCACTGCTTCGGCAAGGGCCTTGGCGGCCAGCGTCTGCAACTCAGGGATGGCCTCGGCGTAAACTTCCCAGATGGAGCTGCCCGGGATGTAATCGTGGAAGTGTGAGAAGCTCGCACGTTTCCAATAATGGCGATCAATCGGCCCCAGACCGCGCACGACATGCGCCGCCTCGAGCACTTGGAGGGCGCGCTCCAAACCGCGGAACGCCGACTTGAGGACACCGTGCGTGGTGAACACGCCGCGATGCAGCTCCAGCATGAGCTCGCCCGTGACGACAGGGAGCTCGGCTTTCACTTTATCGAGACGATCAAAGAAAGGCTCAATGTTGCCCCACTCCACTTTCGGCATGCCGGCGAGATTCGAAACGCGACGCGCGCGCTCCAGCATCTCCTCGGTCGGGCCGCCGCCGCCGTCACCGTAACCGGTCGGCTGCAAGAACTCCGGATGCACGGCGGACTGTTGGTGGTGCAACACGTCTTCGCGGATGCGCTTCACGTCCACCCACTCGTTGTAGTCGTGGATCAATACAACGTGGGCGTTGATTTCCGCACCATCCGGTCCCTGCCAGCGGAAGCTGGAGTGAGGGAAACGATTCACCGTGCTCCACGAGAGCTTGCTCGTGAAAAAGCCCTTCACTCCCACGCCAGCGAGAAGCTGCGGCATGCAACCACTGTAACCAAACACGTCGGGCAACCAGAACACGTCGCTGATCTCGCCGCGCAACGCCTTGAACTCTTCCTGACCGATGCGCAGGCAGCGCAAGATCGCCTCACCGCACGGCACCTGCGTGTCGCCTTCAACGTAGGCAGCACCGATCGCATCCCACTTCTTTTGCGCGATGAGACCCTGCACGTTTTTCAACAACTCCGGCGAACGGCGGCCGACCGCTTCGTAACTGGCGGGCTGCGAGTAGCCGAAACGGAACTCCGGATATTCCTTCAACAAACGCGTCTGCGTAGACCACGAATGAATCGCCTTGAACTCACCCACGCGCTCCGGCCAGAGCCATACGAGGTCGATGTGCGCGTGGCCGGTAAGCACGGCTTTGATCGCGTCGGGCGACGCCGGGAATTCAGCGTAAACTTTTTTGAGCTCCTTGGCGAAAGGCGCGAGGCCTTCACGGTCATACACGTCGATCGCTCGATCGAGACGATCGCACAGACGGCGGAAAAGCGGGCTCGCCCGGAATGCCTGCTGACTGTGGCGGACGGGATCTGTGAACGGCTTGGGCAGACCGGAATGAGAGGGCTGGTATTCGCGATATTCCGCCTCGAGCAGCTCCAGCAAAACCTTCAAATCGTGATAAACGGCCCACGCAGCATCGTCGCGCGTCACGAATTTGGGCGGCATATAAAGGCTACCCGCCTCGTCCATGCGCGCCGCCTCACCGGCGAGCCAGATGCCGGAACGGATACACACGGATTCGATCCAGATCTCGCTCACGCTGGCAGGGAGCGGAATCTGCTGGTGGGCGATATCGAGGCCCGAATAGGGAACGCCATCAATGTAGGCAGTCGCTTCGCCTTGGTCTTCCCAACGCAGGTAACGCGTGGCTTTGCTCGTCGCGGCTGGCAGCGTCAGGCGGAACCAGCTCTGTGCGTATTTAGGGCCCCAGTGAAAAGGCGTCGCGGGCACCGCTTTGAACTCGGACGACTTCACTTCCTTCACCGCGCGGTGCTCGAGCGATGACGCCGTTTGTTCGACACGAATATCGCCCGGCAAGGGTTGCCAGATGCATTTTTCGGCGCGGCGCATGGCCTCGGCAACGCGCGCGGGAATCAGTTGGGTAAGGAAAGTGCGGGGAAGCATAAAGAAAGGGTTTAGTTACCGTTTTTGGTAATTTAACGAGAAACTCAAGAATGTTATTTTTTAGCGCGTCCGGTGGACTCACCCACAAACAGCGGGGCGTCCTTCGGCTGCACGAGCGTCGGCTTCGGCCACGCGATCCGGCCCGTCATCCAGTCCACCGCCTTGCGCACGTAACGATCGCGCGGCGGTGTTTGCAGACAGGTCAACGACGGCACGAGATAGGGACCAAGCCCTTCGTCATTAACGGCGCAGACCGACACATCGCGACCGATACGGAGACCGCGTTCGTGAAGCGCCCGCATCGCGCCAATCGCCGCGTGCACAGTGACGCCGTAGAGCGCGGGTGCGACTGGCTTGGCCGCCTGCAGGTGTCGCGACATGAGTTTATAAGCAGCGCCCAGTGAGCCGTCGTTGGGCGCGGTGATGAGTTCGCCCGCGAGACCGTTGCGCTCGATAAAACTCCGCCAGCCCGCGATGCGCGCCTCGATCACCGGGTTGTGCGGATGCACATTCAGGCAATCGATGCGGGTGTGCCCGAGGCTCTTGAGATGCGCCATGAGTTTATCGCCGGACGCGAAGGGAAATACGATCACCGAACGGAGCCCCGCCTGGGTTTCATCCTGGTCGAGCACCACCACGCGAGCGCGGGCCGCTTGCAGGCGTTTCGCCACCAACGCGGGCATCCGCTCGCCGGTGAGCGGCAGCAAAAAAATCCCATCAAACCCGTCGAGCGCTGTGCTGATCACCGCATCACCGTAGTGTTCGTAGCCCAACGAACGCACCACGGCTCCGCGCTCCTCAGCGGCGGCATAGACACCGTCGCGCCAGAGTGCGCTTTCGCCACTCACGCGCCCTGGATGAAGAAACGCGATCAAGGGACGCCGGCCGCCCTTGGCGTTTTCCGCAGCAACGATTTTCACGCGTCCATTGGCGCCGCGCATGAGCAGTCCTTCGTCGGCAAGCAAGCCGACTGCCTTGCGCACGGTAGGCCGGCTGAGTCCGAGCTCGATCGCCAGTTGTCGCTCACCCGGCATGCGCGAGCCGGCGTGGTCTCCGTGCTGCAGTCGCTTGCGAATGATCTCCACGGCGAGGCGAGTCTGGGTATCGGGGCGGGCCATGTGGGGTTTATGAAGAGAGCGGCCGCACGAGCGCAAGGCGTTCAGTCAATCGCCTCCGCACACAACCGATGAGGCGCGCATTATTCCATGCATCGCCACGGCGGCCGATCCGTGAGAAAACGCGTATCGGCCATCGGCAGCGGCGCGACTTGGAAGAGCGGCAGGATGATCTCGCCTTTGTTATTTCGCGGATACGTCTCGCCCTGTTTTTCATACAGCAGCAGCGCGTTGAAAATGCCGCCTGGCCGTTCGCCGATGAGGATATCGATGTCCACCGGCCGGTCGGCTTTCAGCTCGATCCAGTTTCCATAAATCGCGCCCGAGTGAGCGGCCGGCTTCGGCCCCGGAGTGGCTGACGCGCTCCAGGCGATCAACGGAAACTTCGTCGACGGCAGGTTTCCAATCAAAACCACACGACGGTCGATCATCACCGCCATCATGTCATCGGCCGCTCCCACAAACCGGTAAGTCCCATCCGACGGCGGCGCGACTTGCGCCTTATAATGCACGACCCAAAGACGGGGCGCGACCACGCCCTCAACACCGAAGGCTTTCGGAGCCGCCTCGGCGTTGAGCCGGCCCGTGGCGATCTGCGTCGTATACAACGGTCGACCCGCCCGAAAAAACCGGTTGAACAACGCCTCATCGAGACCCGAAACGAGAAACTCATCGATCCACCGCGCGTAATCACGTCCTGCCGCCGGGATCGGTTCCCGCTGCTGCGTTTGCTTAAAATCGTAGAAGATTCCCACCAGCGCCGCCGTGCCACGCTCAGCGCGTCCAAACACTTCAGGCTCCCCCTGCGCCTGCATCGATACGGCGCCAAGCAGCATCGAAACGCATCCCGCAAACCCGCTGAAGACGCGGAATGTTTTAGGAAACGCGGGCCGGGGTAGCATCGTTGGAAAAACCGTCACGTGCCGCTCAGACCGGCTGCATGACAGGAATGGCAACAACCGGCAAATCTGCCTGCGCGGAGATGATATCGAGATGAGAAAGCCCCGCGCGAAATGCATCGTCCACGCGGCTCAAGCCACCACAACTCGCACGCACCAACATCTGCGGACGCGGCAACGACGACGATTGATCCGCGACGCCACTGGCAAGGCCCAGCGCGCTCTTCACCAACCATTGCCCGATGTAATCGAAGTTCTGGCGAATCGTGCTCAACGGCGGATCACTGAACGCGCTCGCCTCCGTGTCGTTGTAACCGACGATCCGAAAATCCTGCGGCGCACTCAGGCCGATCTTGTGCATCGCGGTCATGAAACGCAGCGCGTGTTCGTCGTCATAACTCACCACCGCGAGATCGCCCTTGTAGACGCTCCAGCGCTCGGCGAGTTGATCCATGGCCTGCGCGCCCGGCCGCACCAAGCCGCAGAAGTTCGGGAGGTTTTCCCGTGACGTATAACAGGCATATGCACTCAACACTTTTTGCAGCACGAGATCGCCCGCCGAATCCGGCCCGAGCAATGCGATGCGACGATGACCCAGTGCATGGAAATAACCACAAATCGCCTCCGATGCGATCTGCAGGCTACTGCCAAAAATCTCCTGCTGCTCGAAACTGTTTTTCTCCAAGCCCGGAATCACCATTGGCAGGCTCACCGGCAGTGGCGAACTCCGCACAAACGTGCGCACCTCGTCGATTCGATCATGAGGAAACCACGGCAACGTGATCGCCACACAGCCCTCCTGCTCGAGCAGCTTGGCCTGCGCCAAACCATCCTCGCTAAAGTCACGCACCCAACTCGATCGCAACTCCACCTTTTGCTCCAAGCCCGCATGCGCAATGGCCTGCAACACGCGATACGCATAAGCATTGCCGCCCTGGCAGACGAGGACACCGATCCGATTCGCCGACCGACGCACGACCTTGGTGACTGAAGCATGCTTGGCGACAAACGTTCCGCTGCCGATCCGCCGAACCACCGTTCCATCGTCGACCAGTCCCTTAAGCGCGCGGCGCACCGTGAGAAAATTACAACCGTAGGAAACCGCCAGACTGCGCTCGGCCGGCAAGCGCGCGCCGAC
>JBEVND010000008.1:0-11411 GCA_040508285.1 Rariglobus sp.
GGCCGCGTTTGCGAATACGGCAGTGTCACCGTGCCCGAGATGATGATCATCGAGCGCTACTCGCACGTCATGCACATCGTCTCTCAGGTCGAAGGTAAAATCGCCGCCGACAAGACTGCCTACGATCTCCTCCGCGCGACCTTCCCCGCCGGCACCGTGAGCGGCGCTCCCAAAATCCGCGCCATGCAGCTCATTGCCCAAAACGAACCTTCGCAACGCGGCTTTTACGCCGGTGCGTTGGGATATTTTGGATACGACGGCAACAGCGACACCTGCATCATGCTGCGCACATCGCTCATCAAAGACGGCCAAGTCCACATTCAAGCTGGCGCGGGCGTCGTGGCCGACTCGGTTCCCACGTCCGAGTATCAGGAAACCGTCAACAAAGCCTCCGCCCTCTTCAAAGCGGTGGCGATGGCTGAACAGTTCTAACAGAAGGTCGCCGTTTAGTTGGATTCAGGTCGCTTACCCGGAGCGCCGAAACTGTGCACGGCTTTATTCCTCATTTCGGGTTGCTTCTCCGCGGCCTGAAACTTGCCGCCCTACATCGGCAGGGCGTGCATCAGTCCTCCGAATGCGAAAAAATCTCGGTCAGCTCGGCGATGATTTGTTCGCGGGGGCTGTCCTTGCGAATGAATCCATCGGCTCCGCTTTCTGCCGCTTCCTTCACGGTGCTGGCCTGCGCGTTGGCCGTGAGCATCACGACATAGGCATCCGAATCCTCCGCGCGCACCTCGCGCAAAAAAACCAACCCGCTCTCTCCCGGCATGTTCACGTCGAGCATGATCAACCCCGGTTGATGCTGGGCCCATAATTCACGCGCCTTCACCACGTCGCCGGCTTCGTAACACGTCTCCACGCCAAACGTGCGTAACAACAATTTCACGTAAGCCCGGATGTGGGCTTCATCGTCAACAATCAGCGCGGATGAGGGGACCAGCAGGGACATCACAACCGATTAACTTCAGGCTACCGGCAACGGCAAGCGCAGGTTGCGTGCATGAAATGCGAGCGAGTCCTGAATATGCGTGTCCCAATAGTCCCACGTGTGAGCCCCGGCGAACTCCCGGTAGATATGCGGCACGTTTGCCGCGGTGAGCTCTGCATGGAATCCGCGATTATCCTCGATCAGGAAATCTTCAGTGCCGCAGTCCAACAACAACTCGGGCAGATTTCCGGCCGCGAGCGCGCGTTTGGCGAGCGTCCCCAAATCGTGGTCGGAACCCCGCGGATCTTCGCCGAAAATCTTGCTCAACTCTTTCAGGAATTCCGGGCCACGTCCGTTAAGCGAAGGCGGCGCCGCCGGCCCCGTTTTGTAGTCAAAATTCCCCCACGCCACGGCTCCGGAGTGGCTGTTCACCGAACAGAATCGATCGGCGTGCCCCATGCCGATACGCAACGCACCGTAACCGCCCATCGACAAACCGCCGATCGCCCGGGCCGATCGTTCGGCTTTCGCCTGAAAATGGCGTTCGATGAACGTCGGCAACTCCTCTCCAATGTGACGCGCGAAGTCCGGTCCTTCAGTTGGCTTCGTGTAAAAGCTCCGGTAACCGTCAGGCATCACCACGATCATCGGCAGCTCGCGCACATACCATTCGATGCGCGAACGGCGCAGCCACATGGACGAGTCGTCGCTGAGGCCGTGCAGCAAATAAAATGTCGGGAACGGTCCCTTGCCCGTTTCGGGCAGCAGCACCTGCGCGGTGGTCTGCTTGCCGATGACGTCGCTTTTCCAATGAAGAGTGCTCCAGGCCATTTTACGTTTTACGAGGTCCAAATCCGAACGGACATATCCTAAAATCGGATACGCCGCCGAGGCTCAGCTCAGGACTCGGAGTTGGATTTCAATTTTAAAGATTCAGCTTTCGAGAGTTTGCGAACGCGTGCGTTGCCGCGCATCACTCGACGCGCACAATGTAGCCGCGGAGATATTCGCTCTCCGGCATCGTCACGAGCACTGGATGGTCGGAAGGCTGGTGGCAGAACTCCACGACCTTGACCTTGCGCTTCGCGTCGGTGGCCGCACCAGCAAGCACGCCGCGCAGTTCGGCATCTTGCATGTGATGCGAGCACGTATACGTCGCCAACAGACCGCCGGGAACAAGACTCTGCATGGCACGCAGATTGATTTCCTTGTAGCCGCGCAGGGCGCCTTCGAGAGCGCTCTTGGACTTTGCGAAAGGCGGCGGATCGAGAACGATCACGTCCCACAACGGTTCACCGTGGCGCGCCGGATCGTTGAACCAGTCGAACACATTCGCCACGTTGAACGATGCATTCACGCCGTTGCGCTCGGCGTTTTTGCGGGCCTGGTCAATCGCGTCACCCGCGCTGTCGAGGCCGAGCACCTCCTTGGCGCCGGCGCGCGCGGCGTGAAGCGCGAACGGGCCTTGATTACAAAACGCGTCGAGCACGCGTTTGCCCGCGCAGTGTTTGGCGAGAACAGAATGTTGCTCGCGTTGATCCAAATAAAAACCGGTTTTCTGACCGCTCATCAGATCGAGCCAGTAATCAAACCCATCGATCTTCTCCCAACGCGGTTCCCAGGACTTGCCGCTGCGCGTGTGAACGCCGAGCGGAAGGCCTTCGAGTTTACGGATGTGTGCATCGTTGCGCACGATGATTTCGGCGGGCTGCACCAGCTCCGCGAGCAACTCCACGATCAAAGAACTTTGTTGGTCCATTGCCAGCGTCTGCACCTGCAACACCAGTGTGTCGCCGAATTGGTCGACCACCACGCCGGGAAGATCGTCGGACTCCGACCACACCAAGCGGCGGTGCGTAACCGATGCATCTCGACGGGCGATCGCCTTGGTCAGGGCGCCGCGCAGATACGCCTCGTCGAGCGTCACCCGCTGCGTGCTCAAACGGCGCCAGATGATCTGCGACTTGGAATTATAGATGCCGCTACCGAGAAAACGTCCGGCACGATCGCGGCACTCGACGACGCTTCCGTCGTTGGACGCAGGCAGCAAGGCGTCGACTTCGTTGGCGAACACCCACGGGTGGCCGGTGAGAACGCGCGACTTGGCGTTGGCTTTAAGTTTGAGCGAGGGAACAGGCGTCGACATCGGGGCATCATCACGCACCGCCCTGCCAGTAGAAGCTCAAAGTGCAGGATCGTCCGTCAGAGAATCCCGCCCGGCGTGAAAGCCTTCCGCATCTTCGAAGCCCTCGGGGGCGCGCCAGACCGCACTTGCCAGCACGGCAAGTCCGGCAACGTAAACGCCAGCGATAATGAAAAGCGACAGCAACACGGGTAACAGGGGTGACGCCAACCTGAGTGACACGATGCGGAATAACCATCCTCCAAGTTGCATAATTTGGTTAAAATTCGGTCGTCGCCCCTGATTTTGAGTCGTCCGCATACCTAAACCCACCTCGTCCGTAGCCGCGTGCGCGGATGCTGGCGCGTCGCTTTAGCCGCTTAAATAATGCTTCCCCTCCCCGCCTGCCACCTGTTGCGTTGAGGGTTTAGCCATGACGCCCGCCCAGGAAATCGCCCGCCGCCGCACCTTCGCGATCATCTCGCACCCCGACGCCGGTAAAACCACGTTGACCGAGAAATTCCTTCTCTACGGCAACGCCATTCACCTCGCCGGCACCGTCACCGCCCGCAAAAGCCAGCGCGCCACCACCTCCGACTGGATGGAACTCGAGAAACAGCGCGGCATCTCGATCTCCTCGACTGTCCTCCAATTCGACTACCAAGGTTACGCCGTTAACCTCCTCGACACGCCCGGTCACAAGGACTTCTCCGAAGACACCTACCGCGTTCTCACCGCCGTCGACGCCGCACTGATGGTGATCGACGCCGCCAAGGGCATCGAGCCACAGACCCGCAAACTCTTCGAAGTCTGCAAACGTCGTGGCGTTCCCGTGTTCACGTTCATGAACAAGTGCGATCGTCCCACGCTCAATCCCATCGATCTCCTCGATGAATTGGAACGCGTGCTCGGTCTCACGCCCTGCCCCGTCACCTGGCCGCTCGGCAACGGACCGGGTTTCCGTGGTGTTTACGATCGCCGTTCCAAAGAAGTTCACCTTTTCGAACGCACGCCGCACGGCGCTTACCGCGCGCCCGTCAACGTCACCGGTCTTACCGACCCCGTCGTGCGCGACCGGCTCGACGACTACACGTTCGATCAGGTCTCCGAACAGATCGAGATCCTCGATGGCGCCAGCGCGCCGTTCAATCTCGCCGATGTTCAAGCCGGCAAACAAACGCCCGTTTTCTTCGGCTCGGCGGTGAACAACTTCGGCATCCAAATCCTGCTCGAAGGGTTTCTGCAGAACTCAATTCCGCCCACGACGCGCAACTCCGTTACCCTCACGGTCCCCGGCGCCCCTGCACCCACTGCGGCGCGCGAAGTGCCCGTCACCCACGAGAAGTTCTCCGCCTTCGTTTTCAAGATCCAGGCCAACATGGATCCGAAGCACCGCGACCGCATCGCCTTCATCCGCGTTTGCTCCGGCAAGTTCACCCGCGACATGACGGTGGTCCACCAACGCACGGGCAAGACCGTGCGCTTGTCGTCCTCGCACCGCCTCTTCGGTCAAGAGCGCGAGACCGTCGATGTGGCTTGGCCCGGCGACGTGATCGGTCTCGTCGGCCATGACGCGTTCGGCATCGGCGATACGCTCACCGAAGACCGCACCATCGCCTACGACGAGATTCCGCGTTTCCCGTCAGAAGTTTTCACCTACATCTCGAATCCCAACTCCGGCGACTCGAAGAAATACCGCGCCGGTCTCGAGCAGCTCCTCCAGGAAGGCGTTGTCCAATCTTTCCAGCCGCGCAACGCGCCTCCCGGCTCCACGTTGCTCGCCGCGGTCGGCGTGCTCCAATTCGAAGTCGTCCAATATCGCCTCAAAGCCGAATACAACGCCGAGTCCCGCCTCGAGCCTACGCCGTGGACGCTCCTCCGCTGGCTCGAACCGCATCCGGCGCTCAAAGACACGTCCACGCTCGTCGTGGCGAGCGGCGTCAGCTTCGGCGTCGACAAATTCGACCAACCGATCGTGCTCTTCCCCAACGATTGGACGATGCGCTACTTCATGGACAAGAACCCCGAGCTCAAACTCCACGAGCTCCCCATCGAGCAGACGCGCGGCAGTTAAGGTTCATCCTCACGGCGCCTCCGCCAGAAAACGGGAGGCGCTGCCCGCTGACCGCCCGCCAATCCCACTAGCTCGCGCCGACAACCGGCGACCCGCGACTGGCGATTGGCAACTGGCCAGACACGTGCCTGCCGCCACCTACGGGCCGCCTGTCTCGTCACTGCCTGCCAACTACGCTGAACGGTGCGATTTTTCTAAAAGTTTCTTTCTCGCCCGCACCGGCGAAAACGACCTCTGCTTGCGCGCATGATTTTTGCGCGTCTTTCCTTCCGCCCCGCCATCCGCCAGCTCGCCTTGCTTCTAGCGATCACGCTCGGCGCGGCGACAACTCCGGCTTTTGCCGTCGGCTATAAAGGCGCGATCGTCATCGACGCCGCGACCGGCCAGGCGCTTTTCGAAGATAATCCCGACTTCGTTTCGCCGCCCGCCAGCGTGACCAAGCTCATGACGTTCCTCGTGGTTCATGACGCGTTGGTCGCCGGTCGCCTCACGCTGACGACGCCCGTCACCGCCAACGCAGTCGATCAATCCATGGGCGGCACCCAGGTCCATCTCGCCGCAGGCGAGACGTTCACCGTCGAGGAGCTGCTCTACGCCGTGATGGTCGAATCGGCCAACGACGCCGCGCAAGCCCTGTCCCACGCCGCCGCGCCCGATCGCGAAAGCTTTGTCACGCTAATGAACGCCCGCGCCAAATCGCTTGGCATGACCAACACCACGTTCCGTTCGCCCCACGGTCTCCCGCCCGCTTCGCGCAATCTCGCCGATGGCGACCTCACGACGCCGCGCGATCTGGCGCTGCTTTCTCGCGAACTCGTCGCGCACACCGATGTGTTGCGCTACGCCGCCACGCGCACCCGCTCGTTCGGCGCCGGCGTTCGCGCCACGCCGCAGCCGATGCTCAATCATAACAAACTTCTCGGTAAAGTGGACGGCGTCGATGGCCTCAAAACCGGCTTCACGCGTGGCGCAGGTTTCTGTTTGGCGGCCACCGCCCGTCGTGGTGATCGCCGCCTGATCGTCGTGACCATGGGGGGCGATACCTCCAAAGAACGTGATCTGCGCATCGCCCAGTTGATCGAGAAAACATTTCCGCTCATTCCCGCGACGTCCGCATTTCAAGAGTTTACCGGCTCGCCGATCAACGCGTCGAACCAGTCGGGTTCGCCCCTAATCGAAACACCGGTTGTGCCCAAGGCCTCGACTCCTGCACAAAACCCATCCGCTAAACCCGCACCCGCCGCTAACGAGCCGCCGACTGTCCGCTTCACGCTGCCGCCGCGCAAATAACCCATCACCGGCAAGCCGGACAACGCGCAAAAAAAGCCGAGGGCCGCCCGCCCTCGGCTTTTTGTTTTAATGCTTATGATCGTGGCCATCGTGCGAATGACCGGAATGATCATGCACCGCGGCGGGCGTGACGGCATGCTCATGATCGCCGTGTGAATGCTCCAGCGTAAGCATCAACACCCCGAGCACCGTAAATACCACGCCCAACAAGCCGGCTTCCCAACGCTCGATCCGCTTAAGCTCAACCTTTTCCAAACCGACTAGTGTCAGCCAGGTGAAGAGCAACATGCCGCCCAGTGTGCCCACGGCGAGGATGCCGCTCAACACGAAGAAACCCTGCCAGCCAAACTCCACGCCAGAAAGGTAGATCGGCAAAAACCCCTCGCACGGCGACAGCGTGAGCATGACGAACAAACCGCTGATCGCCGCCCAGTCGCCCTTGCGCTTCGAAACGAGGGCGCTGCCCTCCATCTCCGCTTCCATGTGGCTGTGCGCGTGCTCATGCCCGCAACGCGAGCTCGGCTCGTGATGGCTCCCCGGCGTGTGGTGGTGGAGGATGCCTTTGCCGCGCCACTGCCGCCAAAAATAGAACGCGCCAACCACGAGCAGAATACCGCCCGCGATCTTGGTAAACGCATGCCCAAAGTGCTCGTCGAGCTGGAAGCCGAACCACGCGATGGCCAAGCCCAGCAAACTGGTCAGCGCCACATGCCCCAGTCCCGCAAAGATAGAAACCGAAATCGCCCGCGCGCGACTCCACCCGCGTGCCCGCGCCACCAAGACAAACGGCAGCCAGTGCGTGGGAATTGCCGCATGGAAAAACGCCACGGTAAATCCGGTCGCGGCGATGGTGGCTAAGGCGGTTGAATTCATGCGGTTTAAAAAGCGAAAGCAGACATAAAGCCACCAGGCCTCGGCAGCTGTCGAACGCGAACTGTAGCAAAGTCGTCAAGCCCTCCGCCGCGCCCAACAATCTTTCTCGTTCTCTTTCTCGTCCGCTTTCTCCTGTCTTTCCCCTTTCGCCATGTCCACCGCACCCGACATCACCGCCGTCAAAGCCTACCTGCTCGATCTTCAAGATCGCATTTGCCGCGCCTTGGCGGCCGAGGACGGTTCTGCCTCGTTCGCCGAGGACAACTGGACGCGCGCCGAGGGCGGCGGCGGCCGTTCTCGCGTGTTGGCGGAGGGCTCGGTCTTCGAAAAGGCCGGAGTCGGCTTTTCCCACGTTTTCGGCACGCAGCTCCCGCCCTCCGCCACCGCGCATCGCCCTGAACTCGCCGGCAAACCGTGGCAGGCCGTCGGCGTCTCGCTGGTCATCCACCCGCGTAATCCCTACGCGCCCACCAGCCACGCCAACGTCCGTTTTTTCATCGCCGATCCCGAGGGCGCCAACCCTATCTGGTGGTTCGGCGGCGGGTTTGACCTCACGCCTTACTACGGCTTCGACGAAGACTGCGCCCACTGGCATCGCACCGCGCGCGACGCCGTCGCACCGTTTGGCGACGAGCTTTACCCCAAGTGGAAAAAGTGGTGCGACGATTACTTTTTTCTCAAGCACCGTGCCGAGCCACGCGGGATCGGCGGCCTTTTCTTCGACGACTTTAATGTCCTCGGCTTTGACCAAAGTTTCGCCGCGCTCCGCGCTGTCGGCGACGCGTTTGTCCCCGCCTACATTCCGATCGTCGCCAAACGAAAAGCCACGCCTTATGGCGAACGGGAACGCGATTGGCAGTTGTATCGACGCGGTCGCTACGTCGAGTTCAACCTCGTTTGGGATCGGGGCACGCATTTCGGCCTGCAAAGCGGCGGACGCACGGAATCCATCCTGATGAGCCTGCCGCCGCTCGTGTCGTTTAAATACAACTACGCTCCCAAACCCGGCACCGAGGAAGCGCGCCTCCACTCCGACTACCTAAAGCCCCGCGACTGGGCGGTCTAAACTTGGACGTTGAGTGTTGAACCTCGAATGATGGATGTTCGTTCCGTTTTTATGACCTCCCGCGAAAGATTTTTGGCCGCCCTTTCCTGCACCGCCCTGGACCGTCCGCCCTTGTGGGTGATGCGTCAGGCGGGGCGTTATCTACCCGAATACCGCGCGCTCAAGGCCAAGTCTTCCTTTGTGCACATGGTGCAGACGCCCGAGCTCGCCACCGAGGTCACGCTACAACCACTGCGCCGTTTTCCCGGGCTCGATGCCGCGATTCTCTTCTGCGACATCCTCGTGATTCCCGAGGCGCTCGGTCAGGCTTACTCGTTTCGTGAAGGCGGCGGCATCGCCATGGAACGTCGCATTTCCACCTTGGCCGATATCGCCAAACTGGGCCCTGCCCACGCCGTTCCCGAGAAGCTGGGTTACGTCGCGCAGACGCTCGCACTCCTCAAAAAAGAACTCGCCGGTTCCAAGATGCTCCTCGGTTTCGGTGGTTCCCCCTGGACACTCGCGACCTACATGGTGGAAGGCGGCAGCTCCGATGACTTCGAGCGCATCAAACTCCTTTTCTATACCGATCGTCCCACGTTCGACGCGTTGCTCGAAAAACTCACCGAAGCACTGATCGTTTACTTCAAGATGCAGATCGCCGCCGGTGCCGACGCGATTCAGATCTTCGACTCCTGGGGCGGTCTGATCGCCGGGCCGGATTACGAGGCTGCATCCTTAAAATGGATACGCCGCATCGTCGCCGCATTGCCGGCGGATTTCCCGATTATCCTCTACGCCAAGGGCACGGCGCCGCACCTCACCGATCAGGCGTTTTCCGGCGTGCGCGCCATCAGCGTGGATTGGACGTCCGATCTCTCCATCGTGCGCCGCACTTTACCGGCCAACGTTGCGGTGCAGGGCAACCTCGACCCGGTGCTCATGCAAACCACGCCCGAGATCGTCACCCGCGAAGCCTCGCGCTTACTCGAGTCGATGCGTGGCACCGCCGGCCACGTTTTCAACCTCGGTCACGGCATCACCCCGCAAGCGAAGATCGAATGCATGCAGGCGTTGGTGGATACCGTCACGACCTGGAAATAAACCCGCCAGCAAAACACAATAAACGCGTAGCTGGTTTCCCGTTGTTCTGACATCCTGTTTTCCTCGTGAATCCTGTCAGACACTCCGCGCTTCCCATCGCCATTGTTGGCGGTGGCATCACCGGCCTCACCGCCGCGTATCATCTGACCCGCCAAGGTCGCAGCGTCCGGCTTTTCGAAGCGTCGCCTCGCCTAGGCGGCAACGTCCTCAGCGAACGCGTTGCCGGTTGGTTGATCGAAGCCGGCCCCAACTCACTCCAGCTCACGCCCGCCGTCGCCGCATTGTTATCCGAACTCGGCCTCAGTCCGATCACCGCGGCACCAGCCGCCAAGAATCGCTACATCGTCCGCAACGGAGTTCCCGTGGCCGCCCCGGCCTCGCCGCCCGCCTTTCTCAAATCACCGCTTTTCTCCCGCTCGGCCAAATTCACGCTGCTGACCGAGCTTTTCTCCCGCCGTCGTCAACGCACGGAGGACCTTAGCCTCGCTGCATTCGTCGCCGACCACTTTGGCGACGAGCTGGTCGACTACGGCCTGCGCCCGTTCGTCTCGGGCGTTTACGCGGGCGACGCCGATAAACTGTCCGCCCGCCACAGCTTCCCGTCGCTCTGGGAAGCCGAACGCACCCACGGATCGCTCATCCGCGCGCAACTGGCTTCCGCCAAAGCAAAGCGCGCCCGCGGAGAACCACCCGGCCCGCCGCCGATCGTCAGTTTTGCGGAAGGCCTAGAAACGCTTCCTCGCGCCCTGGCCGCGCGATTGCCACAGGGCAGCGTCGAACTTAACGCCTGCGTCACGCACATCGCGCCCGGTCAACCGACCCAACTCACGTGGGCCGTGCCCGGGCGCGACTCGCGCACGGAGACGTTTGCCTCGGTCATTCTCGCGCTCCCCGCCGCGGCGCTCGCCTCACTGGTCATCGGCCAAAACGAGCACCATCCGCTCGCCGATCTCGCCGCCATTAAATGTCCGCCAGTGTCGTCGCTCTTCCTTGGCTACCGACGCGAAGACGTTGCCCATCTCCTCGACGGCTTTGGCATGCTCGTCCCGCCGGCCGAAAAGCGATCCATCCTCGGCGTGTTGTTCAACTCCACGCTTTTCCCCGATCGCGCTCCCGACACCCACATCGCATTGACGGTTATGACTGGCGGAGCCCTCCGACCCGATCTCGCATGGCTCGACGAAGCCCCACTCCAAAACATGGTTCGCACCGAACTCGCTCAACTTCTCGGCGTGCGTGGCGAACCGGTTTTCATCCGCCGCCACGTCTGGCCCCGCGCGATCCCGCAATACAACCTCGGCTACGAGCGCTTCCTCGACCTCATCACCCAGACCGAGGCCGCCCACCCCGATTTGCTCATCGGCGGACACGTTCGCGACGGTATTTCCCTGCCCAACTGCCTTGCCGCCGGTGAAAAACTGGCCGCCCGGGCCTTAAATCGCCCTTCTTTTTCCTGATCGTTCCCGTTCTTCCCGGCTTGCTGGTTCGTCAGATCGCAAGCCGCGCACCGAGAAAGAGAACGATTACGATAAAGACGAAAGAGGCGTCCTCTGAAATCCCTCAGCCTACTCCCTTGACTCAAAGGACGCTCGGGGTAGCCTTCGCCGCTTTTCTTTGGCATGGCGCAAGACCTGAAAGACACTCTCCAGCTTCCTAAAACCGATTTCCCTATGCGGGCAAATCTCGTGCAGCGCGAGCCCTCTCGCCTCGCTCACTGGGAGAAACTGGATCTCTACGCCGCCATTCAGCGCAAAAACGCCGCGACTGGCAAAACGTTCGTTCTTCACGACGGCCCTCCGTTCACCAATGGCGATGTCCACATCGGCACCGCGCTGAACAAGAGCCTCAAGGACATCACGCTCCGCTACAAATCCCTGCGCGGTTACCGCACGCCCTACGTGCCCGGCTGGGACTGCCATGGTCTCCCCATCGAGCAGAAGGTGATGCGCGGCCTCCAAGCCGAGAACAAGCAGGT
>JBEVND010000016.1:0-3012 GCA_040508285.1 Rariglobus sp.
CGAGGGCGAGGTCCTCGGCATCGGCGGCCTCATGGGCGCCGGCCGCACCGAGCTCCTCATGAATCTCTTCGGCGCTTGGGGCGTGCGCACCGGCGGCACCGTGCAGCTTCAGGGGAAAACCATCGAGCATCCCACACCGCTTCAATCCATCCGTGACGGTCTCGTGCTCGTCAGCGAGGACCGCCGCCGCTACGGCCTCGTTCTTTCCCAGACCATCGGCTTCAACCTCTCGCTTTCCAGCGTCCACGCGTTCACCCACGCCGGCAAAATCGACGCGCCCTCCGAATACCTGCGCAACCAGCAGTTCTTCGATCAGCTCCGCGTCAAAGCCCCCGGACAAGCCTCGATCGTCGGCGGCCTCTCCGGCGGCAACCAACAAAAGGTCGTCCTCGGCAAAGCCCTCATGACCGGCCCGTCCATCGTCTTCCTGGATGAACCCACCCGCGGCATCGACGTCGGCGCGAAGCTCGAAGTTTACGAGCTCATCAACCGCCTCACCGCCGAGGGCAAAGCCGTCGTCCTCGTCTCCAGCGAACTCCCCGAGCTCATGGGCATGAGCGACCGCATCCTCATGCTCTGCGAAGGCCGCATCGGCGGAGAATTCCTTCGCAAAGAATTCACCCAGGAACGTCTGCTCGCCGCCGCCATGGGCCGCACCGACGCCGTCGCCGCCTAACACTTCATGCCTTTTGTAGGAGCGGCTTTACGCCGCGATCAAAACCTCACGCCCGCCCTCTCCACCTCCTTCTCAAATCCCCGCCCGCTCACGCCAGCGACTAAATGCCGGACCCTTTGCTCCCTCTCCGCGCCTCTGCGTCTCTGCGTTAAATCCGCCTTACCCCATGAACTTCAAAACCGCCATCAAACCCCTGGCCATGCCGCTCGCCCTCGTGGCGATCTGCGCCTTCTTCGCGATCCGCGAACCGGTCTTTCTCAGCCCGCGCAATCTCACGCAGCTCTTCATCGAGTTCTCCGTCGTCGCCACCCTGGCGCTCGGCGTCTTCATGATCATCCTCACGGGCAACATCGACCTCTCGGTCGGCTCCGGCGTGGGCCTCATCGGTGGCATCGCCGCCGTGCTCGTCTTCCAACAGGAGTGGTCCGCGCCGCTTGCCATGCTCGCCGCCCTCGTGATCTCCGTCCTGCTGTGGACGTTGATGGGCACGTTGATCGTGAAGCAAAAGATACCGTCGTTCATCATAACACTCGGCGGTCTGTTGATTTTCAAAGGCCTCTTCTGGCTCGTCATCAACAACTCCACGATCCCCGTTTCCCGTGGCGACGAGGACAACATCTACTCGCTCCTCACCACGTATTATCTGCCGTCCATCGCCGGCCTCATTCTCGCCGGTGCCATCGTCGCCGGCGTCGCCTGGATCATCCACTCCGGCCGCTCCGCCCGCCGTTCGCACAAGCTCCCCGTCGAAGCCTCCGGCCGCGCCTTCGCCAAGCTCGCCGCCTGCGCCGTCGCGATCTTCACCGTCGTCATCGTGTGCAACCAATTCCGCGGCGTGCCCGCCTCGCTGCTCATCCTCGCCGCAACTGCCTGCACCGTTTATTTCCTCACGCGACACACGCCGTTCGGTCGCTATCTCTACGCCATCGGCGGCAATGAGGACGCCGCCGTCCTCTCCGGCATCAACGTTCACCGCGTGCTCATCGGAGCCTTCGCCCTCATGGGTGTCGCCGTCGCCATCACCGGCTTCATGATGACCGCCTACTCGGGTGCCTCGACCACGACCGTCGGTGACTTGATGGAGCTCGACGCCATCGCCGCCTGCGTGATCGGCGGCACCGCACTCAAAGGCGGACGCGGCTCGGTCTGGGGCGTCCTCTTCGGCGCGCTCATCATGACCGCGCTCCTCAACGGCATGACGCTCATCGCCGTCCCGCCCGAACTCAAATTCATCGCCCGCGGCAGCGTCCTCGCCCTCGCCGTGTGGGTGGACGTCCGCTTCGGTCGCAACTGATCTCCCCGACCGCGCCGCATGGCTCCCGCCGAGCGCTTTTCTTTTCAGCTCAAAGACCGGAACGACATCCGGGAGCCGTTCCACGCGGCCCTGAAAAAGCTCCTGCCCGCCGCCGCCGAACCGGTGATGATGATCTTCACGCCCTCGCTCGAAACCAGCGAGGGCACCACCGCGCCTTCGCTGCTTGTCCTGGAAACCGACCGCTGGCACCTGCTCGTCGAAACCGAGAAACCCGCCGTCACCATCACGAGTTCGCCCATTGATCGCACCGTGCTGGTAGAGATGACCGTCGTGCTCCTCCTCGGCCGCCTCAAGTTCGACTTCGCCACCAAGCGCGACGTGAGGAGCGTCGTCATCGAGTTCAACACCGTGATGGAGCACCTCTATCACGCCGCCGCCGAATATCTGCTCGGCGCGATGAAAGGACGCCCCGCCACCGAGCCCGTGGACCGCCAGTCCGACCTCGAGTTGTTGCACTCCGTCCCTCTCAAGTTTCGCAACTCCATCCTGCGTTTCGCCCCGCCCTCCGAACGCCTGCTCGCCCTCGCCTACTGGCCCGCGATCGTCGTCGAGAAAAACGGCCTCATCGAAAGCGAACTCTCCCCCGAAAGCGCGCTCGTCCTGTGCGAACGCGAGTTGCTCGTCGTGAGCGAAGAACGCCTCATCCCGTCCGACCGCCCCGCGCACCGCTTCCGCATCGGCCTCGTCAACAAACACGGCAGTATCGCGGTCCACGGACTCCTCTCACGCCTGACCGAATTCCGTTTCGGCGGCATCGGCGGCGCCGTGACGCTCGACCTGCTTTTCCAAGTCGATCCCATCATCGAGATTTTAAGTCTGGTGATGCCCGCCGAGCAAAAAGCCCCCGTCGTCGAAATCCTCCGCCACGCCCTCCGCCTCAAACGCGAACGGGAGTAATCGCGGAAACACGGAAGTGCGGAATCACTGAAAAACCCCGACCCCGTTCCTGCTTTTCCTCTCCGCGTTTCCGCCCTTCCGCGCTTCCGCGATAAAAGATTTCACCCCGCCGCATCCACCCGTG
>JBEVND010000020.1:0-3400 GCA_040508285.1 Rariglobus sp.
GCTTCGAAACGTCAAAGACGCAGCGAAAATCCGCGGCCCACGGCGTCGCCCAGTCCGCCTCGGGATGTATCCATTTCGCCGGCCACACGTCCGCCGCTTTCCATGGCGCCGCCGCATCATAAATCGGCCGGTCGGCAAACGGCACGCGCGGCGCGGCATGGCGTTGAATCGATGAAGCGGGACGAGTCGGGATGCCTTTCAAGATGACGGAGAGAATTTAAAAAACCGGCCGGTTGTCGAACGCGCGCGAGAAACCCGCGCACAAAAAAGGCGTCGCGAAAATCCTTCGATTCTCCCGACGCCTTTTCGCGTTACCCGCAAAACTCAGGCTACGCGCTTGCGACGCTGCAGCGCCACCGCCGCCGCAGCGAAGCCACCTGCGATCAACGCGAAGGTCGACGGTTCAGGAACAGCCGAGACACTCAACGTTCCGTTTGACTCCGTGAAGGTGAAGTCGAGGCCTGCGTTGCTGCCGGTCCAAACTCCACCGGCATTCGAGAACGTCGGAGTGTAGGCGCCCGTCATGATCACGCTCGTGAATCCCGAAGTGTAGGTGCCGCCGGCACTGAAGAGTTGAAAACTTTCTCCGCCGACCAATCCGGCAAGACCGGTGGTGTTGATGTTCAGCGTTCCGTTAAAGGTCACCGCTCCCGTCATGGCCACCTGGTCGAAGTCAGTGCCAGCTACCGGCGAGCCGCCGTTGCGGCTGACGATTTCCAGGTTGGAAATGCTGGTCGAACCGAGCACGAGGGCACCCGTGATGTTAACGCCGCCGGCGCTGTTGCCGGGCGCCAGGACGCCGTTGACCGTGACCACCTTGCTGCCGCCGATGTTCACCGTGCCGTCGCCTGACAGAGTCTGGCTGGCACCAAAGGCAAAGCTGCTCTTCGCGGTGAGATCCAACGTGCCGCGCGAACCAGACGTGCCGAGATTGATGCCCGAGCTGTTGGCGATTGTGCCGTTTAATCCCAAGGCCAAGGTGCCGGCGGAGATCGTCGTGGCTCCCGTGTAGGTGTTGGCACGCGTGAGGGTTTGTGTGCCGCTGCCGGTCTTGGTCAGTCCGCCACCCGTTCCGGAGATCACGCCATCATACGAGGTGCTGGTATTGTTGCCACCGGTGGTCAGGGTCGCCGCGCCAAGAGCAACATTGCCGCCGTTCGCTCCCCCGCCCGCCAGTGAACCGATGGCGTTGTCGAATCCGGTGATGTCCAGCAGCACGCCCGCTGTGTTGAACAAAGTCACCGCTGAGTTTGAACCAAACGCATTGGTGGCGCGCCCTGCTTTCAAGGTGCCGCCTGACACGGTCGTCACGCCTTGATAGAGATTATTACCCGTCACCAACATCAAACCGGCGCCGGATTTGACCAAGGCACCACCTGCACCGCTCGTAGTGACCGCTCCGCTGAAGAGCAGATCTACATCGGCGGCACCATCCGCCACCTGAAAACCGAAGTTGGTTCGGGTGTTTCCTGAAACGACTGCCGTGGAGGAACTGGCATTGATGATAAAGGTATTATTGAATCCGTTTCCGGCGACGTTGGGGGCAAACGATCCGCCGGTCATGTTGATCGCGGTATTGTTGACGACGAGCTGATTGCCGCCGGTGGCCGCACCGCCAAAAATGAAGATTCCGCTGTTAATATTCTGCGCACCACCACCAAAATTCACGGTGCCATTGCTGTAGATCGTGACGCTTCTTGTGCTGAGGCCTACCGTATTTCCATTGTTCGTAAAAGAAGCAGCGGCTCCCCCACCCACCGAACCTACGACAAGATTGCCATCGACTGCGCCGGCAACCGTTGCGGTCACGGCGCCCTCAAGAACGACCGTGTTTCCCGTGAAGGTATTGTTAGCGCCAAGTGTCAGTGCGCCCGAGCCGGTTTTGACCAGCGTCAGCACACCGGTGTTGTCGACGATGACGGAGTTGATGGTGATAGCGCTGTTGCCGGCGTTGACATAAAAATTAGCCGCTGACGTGCCCTGTTGCTGAATCACTCCGCCGCCCGAAATGGTCAGCAAACCGGAACCACCATTGAGAATGCCGTTGGTTTCCAAATTGGAAGTTCCCAAGGCCAAGGTCGCCGCACCACCGGTATAACGCAGGGAATTCATATTCCGCGTAGCAGTGAGAGTCGTTGCTCCGCTCAAGGTATTATTCGCCGTGGCGCCACTGGCCCACGCCGTTTCGGCGGATGCCGTGATATTGGCCGCGAGGACATTCCCGTTTGCGTCATAAACAGCGTAGTCCGTCTGTGCCGTGCCACTGGTGCCCACCGTAGCCCATGGTCCGATGATCTGCCCTGCGGCGGTTTCGGACGCACCCGCGACCACGATTTGGTTGGTGCTCGTGTTAAGACCACCACCCGCGCCGAAGGCGACGACCGACGTGCCGGCCTGCGTGAGTCCGCCGAGCGTCAGCACCTGCGTGCCGCCCGCATTGGCGTTGGTGGAAACAATTTTCAACTGACCGGTGGTCAAGGCGACCCCGCCGAGCGTTTCGGCATAAGCCGTGGCGCCACCACTGGTGTTGGTCACGGTGATGCTGCCGCCATTGGAGATGATCGCCGCGCTGTCGTTCACGCGGTTCAACGCCGCCTCCAAGCCATTGATGTTCGTAAGCGTGAGGTTGCCGCCATTGAGCGTGATGCCCGAGGTGTTGACCAAAGCCTGATTGCCTCCGGAGAGCGAAAGGGTCGTGCCATTGCCCACCGTGGTCGCGCCCGACCAACCGGTGGCCGAAGTGCCGTTGAGATTCAAGGTGCCCGCGGTAAAAACACCCGCGCTGTCGCTTGAGCGAAGGAGCGAAACACTCCCCGTCCCGCCGACCGCGCCGGTGATGTTCGCCGTGGCGACACGGAGCAAGTCGATCGTGCTGGCGGAACCGAAGGTCAACGCGTTGGCACTGGCATCGAGTGTGTAATCGGTCGTCCGAAACTGGAGGCCGCCGACCGTGATGGGCGCCGTGAGCGAAACCGTTCCCGCTGTCGGGCCCCAGAAAACGGCTGTGTTGTTGCCGTTGGTCCAGGCCGTATCGGACGTGCCGGCACCCGACCACCAATTCGCAAGCGACGTATCCCAGTTGCCCGTGCCGCCCAATCCTGTGCCCGCCGTGACGCTGTTGCCGGCACCAGTAGCATCACTATCCCAATAAAGTGCCGCCGCATGAGCGAGCGGTGCGGATGAAAAAGCGGTGAGAAAGGCGAAGCTCCAAACGGACGCGGTCCTAAGAGGGAGAAGGCAATGTGCAGAGTTTTTCATGGGGTGGTGCGATGGCGGACGAAGCTCGGGAAGCTCCTGTGCGGAAAACCCAGCCACCCCACCCGCGAAAGCACCACGGCGAAGCAACACCTCGTCGCGTTTCTAATAAAATTGACCGGTCAAAATCCGGCTCAGGCAACCG
>JBEVND010000023.1:0-4146 GCA_040508285.1 Rariglobus sp.
ACGTGATTTTCCAAATGGGCGAGCGCGGCTGGATCTTCGTCAAACGCGCCGGCACGATCATCCTCGGCCTTTCGATCGTGCTGTGGTTCCTCGTTACCTTTCCCAAGGCCCCCGAGGAAACGCCGCAGCAACAAGCCCTCGCCCAGAGTTATGCCGGTCGCGCCGGTCATGCGATCGAACCCGCCATCGCCCCCCTCGGCTTCGACTGGCGCATCGGTATCGGCCTCATTCAATCGTTCGCCGCCCGTGAAGTGTTCAACAGCTCGATGAGCGTGATCTTTGCCGTCGAGGAAACCGACGACGAAGACGCCACGCGCCTCCACCTGCGCGATGCGTTGCGCGCCGCCGAGAAGCCCGATGGCAGCAAGCTCTTCACGCCGCTGGTGAGCTTGAACCTGATGTTTTTCTACGTGTTTGCCATGCAGTGCATCAGCACGATCGCGGTGGTGAAACGTGAGACCAACTCCTGGCGTTGGCCGCTCTTCCAGCTGGCTTACATGACCGGCTTCGCGTGGCTCTTCTGTCTCGTGGTCTACCAAGTGGGCCACGCGCTGGGCTATTGAGCAAATCCGAGTAGGGTGAGCGTATGAACAACTGGCAGACACCGCTCGCCCTCCTTGTGGTCGCCGTGACGCTCGCGTTGCTCGTGCGCAGTGCTTGGAAAAAACGCCGCAAGCCCGGCTCCGGTTGCGGCGGCGACTGCGGATGCCCGAGCACCGAAATCAAAGCGAAGCTGAAGCGGTAAACACCCGCACGCCCACACGGGACGCGAGAGTGTTTGCTTAACGCGGCCCGTCCAGCATCGCGGTGGATTCCGGATGTTGGCGGACGTAGTCGCTGATCTGACGACGCACCGCCTGCACTTCCCACGGGTCAAAGCCCGGCGTGCCGCGTTTTTCCTCCAACGCATCCCGACGTTGCAGCAAGGTTTCGAGCGCATCGTCCTCGGAGTCATCGGTGCCGCTGAACATCTGTTCAAGGGAGCGATCACATTCTTCGAGCTTACCACTGCGCTTGAGCCAAATATGGCCGGTGACCATCGCTGAAAAAAAGCAGATCGCCTTCAACGCATCAAAAACCGACGCATTCACGACGGCGAAAAGGGAGAACAAAAAGCCTCCAAAAAAGAGAAAGAACCGCGCCACAAAAATGAGTCGCGCGAACATCTCGGCGGGGGTGTTAAAACGATTATCACGGGGGTGCATGATGTGAGTCGTGCCGGCAGCTCAACTGTCACCGGCATGCGCGAAGCCTAACGCATCCCCTCGCCTGCGCAAACCGACGCAGGCCTTACCGCCATGAAAAGAATGCATCCAGGAATGCACTACACAGACGGAACCTCTCAGGGAGAGACGCGCCCGCCGCTGTTCTTCGCATAAAAAACCGCTCCATCGTTCCGCTACTTTGGAGAAAAGTAGCGAAGCGACGGAGCGGTTCGGCTTCGATGAATAAACGGCCAGAAACCTGACCTCCGCCCTTTCTCAGCCGAGCGGCTGCACGCCGAGCGTGCCATCGAGCGACTTGCGGTAGGCGGGCGACTGCACGCGCTCGAGTTCGGTCTTCGCATGGATGAGCCGCGGCTTAAGCGTGAGACGCGCGGCCACGTCGGCGTAGTGATCCTGATCCAGGATCGTCTCGAGGCTCTTCACGTGATGCTTCCAGAGCGCAGTCTCGTTCTTCTGTTTGGCATCGAGACGGGCGCGATACCAATCGCTGCCGATCAGGTATTCACGCGTGAAAAGGTCGCGCACTTCGGGCGAATCGAGGCCGTGTCCGGCGGCCGTTTTGCCCTTGGCCATGATCTCGAGCAACGCCTTCAGCGGAGGACACGCCATGTCGATGCTGCCATCCGAGAAGTAGCTCTCGGCGACTCGCTGATGAGTGGTGACGATCGTGTCCACGCCATCGGCAAAGATGTCCATGTCCTGCTGTTCGGGACGCAGCATCTCGTCGGTGAAGACCACGTGCGGATGCGGGAAGATGCGCCCGAAGTAGATGCGCACAAAACGCGTGGTGATACGATAGCCAAGACGGCTGGCGTAAACCATCTTTCCGCGATGTTCGAAATCGAGGAGGCGTTCAAAGCAGCCGTCTTTGATCAGCTCCGCGGCCGAGCGTTCCGTCTTGCTCATGCGCGAGAAGATCTCGGGCACCAGGAGCGAGACGTCGTGGTCGACCCGCACCTTGGGCCCGACGCAACCGGCCGAGGACAGGAACACGTCGTGCCCCGTGAGGATCGACGAGACGAGCGCCGCGTTGAGATCGATGATCGGCGGCAACGCGTTGAACGGGCCCTTGGTGAGCGCGCCTTCGCTGCCGGCACCGGTCGTCGACGGCGATTTGCCCGTCATCGAACTGATGAACTCCATGAAGAGTTCGGGCAGCTCCAAGTAATGAATCGGATTGAAACAGCAGAGCGCGCGCACCCCGGCTTCCGGCGGATTATTACGACGGCCTGGAACCACGACGTTTACCGGCGTGAGCACGGGATCGTCGGCGCCAAGTCGGCGATGAAGCCGCAGGCCGAGCTGAGCCAGCGCGGTGGCACGCGGATTGGCCACGTCGGGACGCAACTGCAGGTAGCGCGGGTTTTTCGAAGGCTTGCCGCCCACGATGCGGGGATGCGCGCTCGAAACAAAATACGCCGGCGAGGACGTGCCGTTAGAGCCTGCGGCTTTGCGGATAAGATCCTGCATCGGCGCAGTGTAGGCGGAGAAACCGACCGCATCTTCGATGAAGGCGCGGGCGTCGCCCGTGGTGAGCGGCTCGTAGTTGGAGAGAAACGTGCCCGGCGTTGAGATGTCCAACTCGGCCTGTTTGTCGTAGCCGCGATGGATCGCGTCGTCGGGGCGCTGGAACAGGCGCGCCTCGCAGTTCTGCACAAACTTGAGCGACGGCTCTGCCGGGTTGGCCGCAGGCGCGACCACCGAGGCGGTGATGTCGTCTTCCATCTGCACCTTGGCCGCAGGATGGAAGTCGTGACGCAGGCCGAACACACGCCACGAGCCGTCTTCCTCGTAGCCGACACGCAGGGTGTTCACCACGAGTTTGCGACCGTCGAGCTTCAGCTCGTAACCCGGACGGCCGTTGATCGTGTCCACTGAGAAATGCTCGCGCCAGCTGTCGGCCCACTCGGCCTTGTGGAAACGTTTTACGACAAAAACGAGTTCCTTCACATGACGTGGGATCGCCTGGAGCCAGCTGTTGTAAGCGTCGGTGTAATCACGGCGCGACGGCGTGAGAAGTTTGATCACGCTGCCCAACGTGCGGTCGGGACTGAGGATTGGGCGCTGGTCTTTACCGGCGCGATCGGGATCGCGGAAACGACCGGAGTAATCGCGCTGCAGCAGTGCGGCGACGTTGTCGAAATCACGGTCGAAATCGGCGAGGAACACGTGGCCGGGCAGGATGGCATCGGAGATCGCCTTCGAGATCTCGGACTTACCGCCACCGGAAACGGTGCAGGGCTTATGGCAAAGCGTGGTCTCCGCCACGGTGCCGACGAGGCGCCACTGGCCGGGCTCACCGCGCACGGGCTCCATGTGCACGCGATAGCCGCTGGGGCGCACGTAGGTTTTGCCGGCGAGCAACTTGATCTGCTTGGCCGCGCCGCCCTCATCGGTCCATGCGATGCGCTGCTTGCGCAGATCGAAGTGCGTGGCCTCGGGAACGAGCACGACGTCGGTGTCGGCAGCGAAGAGCGCATGGCCTTCGGTCTGCACCAGCCAGGCGCCCGCGTCTCGCGCGAGCACGGAGGCGATGTTATAATCCTCAGCGGTTTCGTTGTAGCCGCCAAAGTCTTCACCGAGGTCGTAGCTTGGGAACACCAGCGCGCCGCCCGCGTGTTCCTCTTCTGCCATGCCATAAAGATTGGCCGCAAAACTGATCTGCGTCTTCACCTCTTTTTTGCAGTAGCCGAAATAGTTGTCGGAAATGAGGGTGACGATGACGCCGGAGGCGTTGCGCGCCGTGATCTTGAAGGCCCCGCCGTCGTTGTAGAGTTCGTCGGGCTTCTTCCAGCACATGCCGTCTCGCTGCTGGCGTGGCGTGGCTTGGTCCCACGGGGGGAGGCCGAGGTCTGACTTGCGCAGACCATTCAGATGGGTGGCGAGGATGATGCAGCCGGTGTGGCCCGTCCAATTTTCG
>JBEVND010000096.1:0-5788 GCA_040508285.1 Rariglobus sp.
GGAGGAATTTACTCCCGGGGATTTCGACTGCGCGGGTCTTGAGGCGCGGCGTATTCAGAGTTTAATTACGCTGCGGAGCGACGGTTACTCGGTGGCTTCGCCGGTGACGGTGGTGCCGCCGGTCACGTTGACCTTGGCCATGATCGCCTTGGTGAGTTCGGCAGCGAGCTCGGGCTTGTCGCGCACGGCTTGTTTGGCGGCGTCGCGGCCCTGGCCGATGAGATTTCCCTGGTAGGAAATCCACGCGCCCTTTTTCTCGAGAATCTTGTGTTCGATACCGAGGTCGATGATCGAGCCGGACGACGAGATGCCTTCGTCATACATGATGTCGAATTCGCACTCGGTGAACGGAGGAGCGATCTTGTTTTTGACGACCTTGAGCTTGGTGCGATTGCCGATGACCTTGCCGTCCGGGGTCTTGATCTGGTCCTTGCGGCGGATGTCGATGCGGATCGAGGAGAAGAACTTCAGCGCGCGACCGCCGGAGGTGGTCTCGGGGCTGCCGAACATGACGCCGATCTTTTCGCGAATTTGATTCGTGAAGATACAGATGCACTTCGTCTTGCTGACGACGGCGGTGAGGCGGCGCATGGCTTGCGACATCAGGCGGGCCTGGCTGCCCATGGTCATGTCGCCCATCTGGCCGTCGAGCTCGGCCTTGGTGATCAAGGCGGCGACGGAGTCGATGACGATGACGTCAATCGCGTTGGAGCGGATGAGCGTCTCGGTGATGTTAAGCGCGTCTTCGCCGGAGTCGGGCTGGGAGACGAGCAGGTCGTCAATTTTCACACCAACGACGCGGGCGTATTTCGGGTCGAGCGCGTGTTCGACGTCGATGAAGGCGGCGAGACCGCCGCGGCGCTGGGCTTCGGCGATGACGCTCAAACAGAAAGTGGTTTTACCGGAGGATTCTGGTCCGTAGATTTCGATAATACGGCCGCGGGGCAGGCCTTTGCCGCCGAGGGTGAGGTCGATGGCGAGGGAGCCGGTGGAAACGGTCTCGACGGTGAGCTTGTTGTTATCACCCAGGCGCATGATCGAGCCTTCGCCGAACTGCTTGGTGATGGAACTGAGGGCGAGCTCGACGTTTTTGCGAGCGGTGGCGTCGGGGGCGACGACAGCGGGGGCGGCGGAGGTCTTGGCAGGAGCGGCTTTGGACATGATCTGAGGGGAGGACGGAGTTATATGGTTAAGGGAGCGGGGCAATCGCCCCGCTGCTGAGATGGCAACGTGAAGCGGGCGCCGAAGCGGAAGCAAGCCAAGCGTGGAGACGGTGATGATTTTTACATCACGTCCGGTTTTCGCCTGATGGGAGTCGCGCTCAGTGGCCGCCGGGCAGGGTCGAGGAGGGTGGTTTGAACGCGAAGGCGAAGTAGATCGCCGCGATGATCAGGCCAAAGCTCACTGCATAGTTCCACGTGAGCTTCTCCTTTAATACCAACCAGGCGAACACCACGAACACCGCGAGCGTGATGGCCTCTTGGGCGATCTTAAGCTGGTAGCCGCTAAACGTGCCGCTCATGTAGCCGGCGCGGTTGGCGGGCACCATCAGGCAATACTCGAAAAACGCCAGTCCCCATGAAAACAGGATGATCCACCACACGGACTTGCCCTCCAAAAACTTGAACTTCAGGTGACCATACCAAGCGAGGGTCATAAAGATATTGGAGGCGACGAGCAGGAGGATGGTTTTCATCGGATCGCGAAAAAAGGTGTGCGTCAGTGAGTGGCTGGCGGTCGTCGTCGATGCAATCGATCAACAGC
Source organism: Rariglobus sp. (assembly GCA_040508285.1). GTDB lineage: Bacteria > Verrucomicrobiota > Verrucomicrobiia > Opitutales > Opitutaceae > Rariglobus. The sequence goes on from JBEVND010000096.1 coordinate 1,765, forward strand.
CGAGTGCAACGAATCCTGACTCCGGCCCGCAAAATGCTCAAAAGACCAACCTTTCGCTTGAACGTGCCTAATCGCTTTCTATAAGTTGCTACGTTTTTCGTCTTAAATTTGTTCAACGCATGAAAATCAAAGCCTATCTCAAGCCGTCCTGCGGCTGGTCCAACGGAGTTCGCACGATCATGCGCAAATACAGCCTGCCGTTCGAAGACATCGACATCATCAACGACCGCAATAACTACGCGGAGATGGTGCAGAAGTCCGGCCAGCCCCTGTCTCCCTGCGTCGAAATCGACGGCGTGATGCTGGCCGATATCTCCGGCGAAGAAGTCGAGAACTACCTCCTTTCCAACGATTTGGTTAAACCTACCGAACGTCCCGCCGACTCGCCGACCAATGCCGGTTGTTCGGACGAAGAGCACGCTAAAATGGCCACGAAAACGATTCGCTTCTTCTGATATTCGAGGCCTCCAAAGCAACTCCTTGGGCCGGCTCTCGCAAATGCGTGACCGGCCTTTCTTTTGCTTCCACGGCAGCCTCCTTTCGTCGCCTTACCTGACCTAACCGACCCTTAGACCTTCCGACCTTTTTTCCCATGGCCAAGATCATCCCGTCCCCGCTCTATTCTCCTGAACAGGAGCACGATGCCTGCGGCGTCGGCTTCATTGCGAAGCTGACCGGAGAACGTTCCTACGACGTTCTCAATCGCGCGATCACGGCCCTGAAGGCACTCGCCCACCGTGGCGCGATCGACGCCGACGCCGTGACCGGCGACGGTGCCGGTATCCTCACGCAGCTCCCCGTCGAGCTCTTCAAGGATTATCTCGCCGAAAAGAAGAAGCCGCTCTTCCGCGAGCAGGACCTCGGCGTCGGCATGATTTTCCTGCCCAAGGGCGACGACTACGCCCAAGCGCACGCCAAGAAGATCGTCGAAGCCGCCGTTAAGAAAGAAGGCCTTGCCTGGCTCGGCTGGCGCGAAGTCCCGACCGATTCCTCCTGTCTCGGCCGCAAGGCTCTTGATACCCAGCCGACCATCGTTCAGGCGCTCGTGGCTCGTAAGGACGAGATCACTGACGACGAGTTTGAACGTAAGCTGTTCCTCGCGCAGAACTCCGCTGAAAAGCAGGTCATCGAAGCCAAGATCCCGGGCTTCTACGTGTGCTCGTTCTCCTCGCGCACCATCGTTTACAAGGGCCTCCTCACGCCCAGCCAGATCCGCAAATACTTCGTCGACCTCAAGTCCCCGAAGTTCACCACGGCGTTCGCGATCTTCCACCAGCGTTACTCGACTAACACGTTCCCCACGTGGCACTTGGCGCATCCGTTCCGCATGATGGCTCACAACGGTGAGATCAACACCATCCGCGGTAACCGCAACCTCATGCGTGCCCGCGAAAACTCCACCGCTTACGGCGTGTGGGGTGAGCGTTTCCAAGATCTGAAGCCGCTCGTGCAGCCCGACATGTCGGACTCCGCGACCTTCGACAACGCCCTCCAGCTCATCACCCTCGGCGGTCGCAACCCGTTGCACGCCGCGATGTTGATGATGCCGCCGGCATGGGAAAAGGACAAGAAGCTGTCCCCTGAGACGCGCGCTTTCTTCCGTTACCACGCTTGTATGATGGAGCCATGGGACGGTCCGGCCGCCGTGGTGTTCACCGACGGCCGCACCATCGGCGCTGCGCTCGACCGCAACGGTCTGCGTCCCGCTCGCTACAAGATTTTCGACGACGGCTACTTCATCTTGGCCTCCGAAGCCGGCCTTGTGCACGACTTCCCGGGCAAGGTGGTCGAAGCCGGCCGCCTCGGACCGGGTCGCATGCTCTCGCTCGACCTCGTCAACCACACGTTCCATCGCGACGAAGAAGTGAAGGCTCAGTTCACCGCTGATCCGCATTTCAAGCAGTGGTGCGAAGAGCACCTCATCAACCTCCACAAGACCGCGCAGGCCCCCGCCGCCTCCGAGCCGGTTGCTCCCGCGCTCAACACCCAGATTGCATTCGGTTACGACAACGACGAACAAGAGCTCGTCCTTGCGCCGCTCGCCGAAGGTCTGGAGCCCACTGGCTCGATGGGTGACGACACGCCGCTGGCCGTCCTCTCGCGCCGCCCGCGTCTGCTCTACACCTACTTCAAGCAGCTCTTCGCGCAGGTCACCAATCCGCCGATCGACTCGATCCGCGAAAAGGCCGTCATGTCGCTCACCGGTTATCTCGGTGGACGTCTCGGTCTCTTCGAAGAATTCCCGAAGACCTCCGGTTTCGTGGAGCTCGATTCGCCGGTCCTCCTCGACCACGAAGTCGCCGCGCTCTTCGACGTCCCGTTCCTCAAGAACCGCGTCGTGCGCATCAGCGGATTCTTTGACGCCGCCAAGGGCCCCGAGGGTCTCGAAGCCGCCGTCAAGGATCTCGCCGCGCGTGCCCAGGCCGCCGTTGAGCAAAGCAACGCCAAGGTCCTGATCATCTCCGACAAGGGTGCGACTGCCGACAAGGTGGCCATCCCGATGCTCATCGCCGTCGGTGCGGTTAACCAACAACTCGTCCGCGCCGGTCTGCGTCTCAAGTGCGACCTCGTTTCCGAAACCGGCGAAGCCCGCGACGTGCACCACATCGCCACGCTCCTCGGCTTCGGCGTCAACGCCGTTAACCCGTATCTCGCTCTCGACGTCGTTGCCTCGCTCGCCGCCTCCGGCAAGACCGCGAAGCCCGTCACCGCCGAGCAGGCACGCCTCAACTACAAGAACGCCATCGACGCCGGTCTCCTCAAGATCATGGCCAAGATGGGTATCTCCACGCTGCTCTCCTACCGCGGCGCGCAGATGTTCGAAGCCCTCGGTGTTTCCCACAAGGTCATCGAAGATTGCTTCACCGGCACCCCGTCGCCCATCGGCGGCATCGGCTACGCACAGATCGCCGAAGAAGCGCTCCGCCGCCATGGCAAGGCCTTCACCGCGCCGGTCGCCGTCGAAGGCGCGCCCGCCGCTGAACCGACCCTCGGCAACGAAGGTTACTACCGCGTCAACAAGAAGGGCGAAGGCGAGTTCCACGGTTGGAACCCGAAGGTCGTTTCTTCGATGAACAAGTTCGTGCGCGCCGGCACCCTCGAGTCCTACCAGGACTGGAAGACCAACTCCGACGATCACCAGCCTGTATCCATTAAGGACCTACTTAAGATCCGCTTTGATGGCGCCAAGGCCGTCGCGATTGACGAAGTCGAGGCCATCGAGGACATCCGCAAGCGTTTCACCACGGCCGGCATGTCTCTCGGCGCGCTCTCGCCCGAGATGCACGAAGCCCTCGCGATCGCTATGAACCGCATCGGCGGCAAGTCCAACTCTGGCGAAGGTGGCGAAGATCCGGATCGCTACAACGTCCGCGAGAACGGCGACAACGCCAACTCCGCCATCAAGCAGGTCGCCTCCGGCCGCTTCGGTGTCACCGCCGCCTACCTCTCGTCCGCCAAGGAAATCGAGATCAAGATGGCGCAGGGCGCGAAGCCCGGCGAAGGCGGCCAGCTCCCCGGCGCCAAGGTCACGCCGCTCATCGCGACGCTGCGTTACTCCGTCCCCGGCGTTACGCTCATCTCGCCGCCTCCGCACCACGACATCTACTCGATCGAAGACTTGGCCCAGCTGATCTTCGACCTGAAGGAAGTGAACCCGCGCGCGAAGGTCTGCGTGAAGCTCGTGTCCTCCTCCGGCGTCGGCACCGTCGCCGCCGGTGTGGCCAAGGCCTACGCCGACGTCATCCTCGTCTCCGGTCATGACGGCGGCACCGGCGCCTCGCCGCTCGCCTCCATCAAGAACGCCGGCTCCGTGTGGGAAATCGGTGTCGCCGAAGCCCACCAGGTTCTGATGATGAACGGCCTTCGCGGCCGCGTCGTCCTCCGCACCGACGGCGGCATGAAGACCGGCCGTGACATCGTCATCGCCGCCCTCCTCGGCGCCGAAGAGTTCAACTTCGGCACCGCTGCCCTCATCGCGGGCGGTTGCGCCATGTTCCGTGTTTGCCATTTGAATACGTGCCCG
>JBEVND010000112.1:0-3500 GCA_040508285.1 Rariglobus sp.
ACGAGGCCGCGGCCGAAAAGCTCCTGCCACATGCGATTCACGGTCACGCGCGCGAACAACGGATTTTCCGGGGCGAGCAACCAGTGCGCGAGACCGAGGCGATTTTCCGGCTGGCCGTCCGGCAGCGGCGGCAGGAAATGCGGCGTGCTCGGGCCCACCTTTTCCTCGCGGGCGAAATAGTCGCCTCGCTTCAACATGTCCGCATACGCCGGCGTGCGCTTCTCGCGCGCGATGAGCGTCGGTGTGCCGTTGGCGGTGAGCGCCTGATAGGCCGCATCGTGCGCGGCTACGGTGCTGGCGATCTTGCGCGTCTCCGCATCGATTTGCTCGAGGAAGAAGCGCTCGCGCACCACCCACGTCTCATCGCGCGACCATTTCGCGGGATTCGGTTCACGGGCGACGATTTCGGCCGCGATATCCTCAAAGGCAACCCGACCGATCTCCGCGGCCGACAAGGCGCGCCGATAAATCCGCAGGTCCTGGAAACGCATTTCACGCAGCAAGTCACCATCGGCATACCCGCAAATCGCAGTTGCCGCCGTGGTGCGGATCGAACTGCTCGCGTCGAGTGTCGCGGACACAAAATCCAGATCCGCGGCCACGCCGTTCACGTAAAGCTTCACACCGCCGCGCGGCGTGCCGGTGTAGGTCAGCATGACGTGAACCCAGTCGCCGCGCGGAAACGTTTTCCGGGTTAACGCCCGCAGCTCGTGTTTTCCCTGCTCGCTGATCAAGGCCACACCGAAGCGCTCACCCTGCGCATAAATCTCCCAGCCGCGATTCTGCCCATCCCGCGCCGCCCGTCGGGAAATCAGCGGACCATCGCCTGTCCCGCTGCTACCGGGTTTGACACGAATCAGAAACCAACCGCCGACGGTGATGGCATCGCCGGTGTCGATGTCGCCCACTTCGCCGAGGAAAATCCGGCTGGCGATATCCGTGCGCGCGCTTGGCCAGAACCAGTTTTCCTCACCCCACTCCAGCGGCGTGCCGTCCACGCTGAACGAGGCGGCCTTTGCTTCTGGGGCCGAGTTGCGGAGTTCGTTTCCCTTTCCCTCATCCATGCGCAGCCGCACCTCGAGCTTCTCGTCGGAAACGCGCTGCGGTCGCTGCCCGCCATCGAGCCACGCTTTCAGCAATACCTCACCTTGGGCTCGTCGCGCTTCCAGCTTCGCCTGCCAGTCGGCGCGCTGGACAAAGACTTCCTCGGCCAGCTTACGGGTTTCCGGTGGCGCCAGCCGCATCACCGGCTCGGGATCCGCGATGTTGAAGTCCCACGCCCGTTCCGCGGTATTATTGAGATAGGCGGCCAGGCCGTAGAAATCGCGCTGTGAAATGGGATCGAACTTGTGATCGTGGCACGCCGCGCAACCCGTGGTGAGCCCGAGAAACGTGGCGCCGAACGACTCGACGCGATCACGCGTCTGGTTTACGAACACTTCCTCCGGCACCGTGCCGCCTTCGTTCGTGGTCAGATTGCTGCGGACGAAACCGGTCGCGGCAAGTTGATCGACGGAGCGCGCAGGCAACAGGTCACCCGCGAGCTGATCGAGCACGAATTGGTCGAACGACCGATTCTCGTTGAAAGCGCCGATCACGTAATCGCGATACGGCCAAATTGAACGGAAGTTATCCAAATGATGGCCGTGCGTGTCGGCGTAACGTACGTAATCCAACCAGTAACGCGCGCGGTGCTCGCCATAACGCGGACTTGCCAGCAAACGATCGACGACGCGTTCGTACGCGCCTGGTTTGCGATCCGCAAGAAAGGCGGCGATCTCGGATTCGGTCGGCAGGATTCCCGTCAAATCGAGCGACACCCGGCGCAGCAGCGTACGGCGATCCGCCTCCGGAGAAAGCGCGAGCTTCTCCCCAGCGAGCCGCGCCCCGATGAAGCGGTCGACGGGATGACTGACTTTCTTGTCCGCCACGGCGGGCAGTCGCGGCCGCTTCGGCGCCACGAACGCCCAGTGCTCCTCATACACCGCCCCTTGCGCAACCCACCGGCGCAGCGTCGCCAACTCCTCGGGTTTAAGCGTCTTGTGCGCCTCAGGGGGCGGCATGATCCGCTTCTCGTCCGTCGACTCGATGCGCTGCACGAGCGGACTGGCCTCCGGCTTGCCCGCCACGATCGCCGGACCGTGCTCGTCGCGAGCCGCGAGGGCGAACTCCGCGCGATCCAGTCGCAGGCCGGCCTTGCGCGACGTCGCGTCCGGCCCATGGCAATGGTAACAGTTCTCCGACAGGATCGGCTGAACGTGCTGGTTAAAACTCACGGTTGCTTCCGCCCGCGCGGGGATCGAAGCGGCGACGACGACATGCGAGGCCGCCGTCGCGAGGAACAGGGCGATAGCACGTGACGCAGCAAATGCGCCGGGCGCGCCACTGCGAAACGTCGGCGTGACGAACAAAAAGCGGAGGGTCATGGGGAGCGGGGTGATCGTGACCGACAACGGCGCAGGCCAACTGGAGCCAACGTGCGACATTGTCACGAGGAGTAACGACTTGGCCTGCCTCTGCAAACGCCGAAAACACCATGTCGGGCGTTTGGCTTTCCGATGACGAAAACGTCACGACGACGTGCACCAAGCGGGCTTACGATAAATGGTCATCGACATGAGCATCCCCTTACCCGACGGTCCATCGCGTGCAACGAACGGGTCTCAAACTCATCCAAGCCACGAAACCGTTCGCCAAGGATAACTCCTTTCGGAGCTGGTGGTGCGTGCTTTCAACGTCCGCGTTGCTGGTCGGCGCTCTCGCTGTCGCGATCCTCGACTTGCCGCTCCCGCTCCGGCTGGCCGGGAGCGTTTTCGCCGGCCTGCTGCTCCTCCGTCTCTTCGTGATCTATCACGATCAGCAGCACCACGCGATTTTGCCCAACTCCGGTCTCGCCGAAGCCTTCATGTGGATTTTCGGCGTCTATGCGCTCAGTGCCACGAGCGTCTGGCGCAGCTCGCATAACCATCACCACCAGCACAACTCGAAGCTTCGCGGCTCTCACATCGGCTCGTTCCCGATCATGACGGCCGATCAATACCGGAAGAGCTCCGCCGGTCGCCGCTTCGGTTACTTGTTTGTGCGGCACCCGCTTACCATCCTTTTCGGCTACGTGTTCATGTTCCTGTTCGGGATGTGCCTGAACCCGTTTTTCAACAATCCGCGCAAACACTACGACTGCTTCATCTCGTTGGTGCTGCACGGTGCGATCGGGTTCGCACTCTGGCAATTTGGCGGTTGGCCGGCGTTGCTGCTCGGCCAGACCTTGCCGCACTTCATCACTTACGCGATCGGCACCTATTTGTTCGACGCGCAGCATAATTTTCCCGGCGTTTCCTTCAGCGATCGCGACGGGTGGACCTACGAAAAGGCCGCGCTCGAGTCCTCGAGCTACATGCGCACCAGCCGGATCATGAGCTGGTTCTCCGCCAACATCGGCTACCACCACATCCACCACCTGAATCACAAGGTGCCATTTTACCGCCTGCCCGAGGCGTTCA
>JBEVND010000181.1:0-7724 GCA_040508285.1 Rariglobus sp.
CTGGATGCTTAATCCAACACGATCGATGTCTGGGACATCCTGGACGCCTTGTTCTGAGCGGCGCTTAGCCCGCGGCAATTTTTGCCAAGGACGGTCAGCGGTGTGATCGCTGCTCGGCGTGCGAGGGGATTTAAAAATTTAAGCCATTGTTTTCGAGTGTGATGCGTGAGTCGCGAGGCGCGTGGCACTGGCTTTGCATAGACTTGGGTTCACGCCATGTCCGAAGACAAAGACTCAAAAACAGAGCTCCCCAGCGAGAAGCGCCTCAATGATGCCTTCGAGAAGGGGCAGTTTGCGAAGTCCACCGAGCTTCAGGTCGTGGCGACGCTGGGCGCGTTGTTTGCGGTGATGGGCTTCTTCCTCGCTGCGTCGACGCGCGACATCACGTCGCTGGCCCGTTCGGTGTGGAGCGAGTTGGCGACAAGTCCGTTGCGCTCGGACGCATTGCCTGTGCAATTCGACGAATGCGTCAAAGTTTACGCGCTCATCATTCTGCCCGTGATCGGCGCGGTGTGTATCGCGACGCTGCTCATGGGTGGATTCCAGAGCGGCTTCCGCATGTCGCCCAAGGCGCTCGAGTGGAAACTGGACCGCATGGATATCGTGCAGGGCTTCGGTCGCGTATTCTCCAAGAGCGCGTTGGTGCGTTCCGGCGTCGATATTCTTAAACTCGTGGCGATCGGCCTCGTGCTGTGGATCGGTGCGCGATCGTTGGTGAGCGATCCGATTTTTGTGAGTCCGGTCGAGGCGGGTTATCTCGGTGAATTTATCCGCCGCTCCACGCTCGAGTTTCTTTCCAAGATCATTCTGGCCCTCGGGATCGTCGCAGCGATCAGCTACTCCTACGAGAAATACAAGACGCACCAGGACCTGATGATGACGCGTCAGGAAGTGAAAGATGAGCACAAGCAGGCCGAGGGCGACGCGAAGACCAAGGCCGCGATGAAACGCATGGGTCGTCGTCTTATGCAAAAACAGATGCTCGCCGCCGTGCCCACCGCCGACGTGATCGTGACCAACCCGACGCACTACGCCGTCGCCCTCAAATACGAACGCGGCCGCGACAGCGCGCCGATGCTGCTGGCCAAGGGCGAGAATCAATTCGCGCGCCGCATCAAGGCCCTCGCCGCCGAGCACAACGTGCCGGTCATCGAGAACAAACCCGTGGCGCGCGCCGTTTACGCGCTGGGCAAGGTCGGCGAGCCGATTCCCAACAACCTTTTCCACGCGGTGGCCGAGATCCTCGCCTTCGTTTACCGCACGCACCGGCTCTATTTCCACGAGCTCAAGATGCGCCGCGCCGTCGCCGAAGCGGAGGCTGCCCGCCACACCGCTTGATTTTAACCTGACCGATTTCCCCCATGGCCTCTTCACCTTCCGCCGCGGTTATTTCCGCCTCCTCGAGCCCCGCCGCCAAGCTGCTCAAACGCGCAGACCTGATTTTTACCGGCGCGCTTTTTGCGATCGTGCTGATGCTGATCATGCCGGTGCCGCCGCTGCTCCTCGACATGATGCTCGCGCTGCAAATCGGTCTCTCGTTGCTCGTGCTGCTGGTCGTCGTCTACGTGAAGGATCCGCCCGAGTTCTCCGGTTTTCCCACGCTGCTGCTTGGTCTCACGCTTTACCGGCTCGCGCTCAACGTCTGCTCCACGCGCCTCATTCTTACCGAGGGCCACGCGGGTAACATCATCGAGTCGTTCGGCCGCTTTGTCATTCAGGGCAACTACGTCGTCGGCTTCGTCGTGTTCCTGATTCTCATCGTGATCAACTTCGTGGTCATTACGAAGGGCGCGGGTCGTATCGCCGAGGTGAGCGCGCGTTTCACCCTCGATGCGTTGCCCGGCAAACAAATGGCCATCGATGCCGAGCTGAACGCCGGAATCATCGACGAGCAGACCGCCACCGCCCGCCGCATCAAGGTTCAGAAGGAGGCCGATTTCTACGGCTCGATGGATGGTGCGTCCAAGTTCGTGCGTGGTGATGCCATCGCCGGCATCCTGATCACGGTGGTCAACATCGTGGGCGGTTTCGCCATCGGTGCGATGCAGATGGGCATGTCGCTCAGCGAGGCTGCGGCCAAGTTCACGCTGCTCTCCATCGGTGACGGCCTCGTATCGCAGATCCCCGCGCTGATCGTCTCGGTGGGTGCGGCGCTGCTCGTCACGCGCGCCTCCGGCACCGGCGACCTCGGCGAACAGATCGGCAGCCAGCTCCTGCGTTACCCGCGCGCGATCAAGATCACCGCCGGCATGCTCGCGTTGTTTGGCCTCATGCCGGGCATGCCTGCGCTGCCGTTCCTCCTGCTCGGCGGTGTGATTTACTACGTTGCGCACACGATGCGCGCGGGTGATGCCGACGAACGCAAAGCCACGACCGCGCCCGCCGGGGCCGCCGCCAAAGGGGACAAACCCGGCACCGGTTCTCCGGCCGACGCCGCACCCGCCGCGAAGGGCGGACTCACCGATGATTTCCGCAAGCTCATCGAACTCGATGTGTTCGCGATCGAGATTGGTTACGGCCTGTTGCCGCTCGCCGACGCGCGTCAGGGCGGCGACTTGTTGTCCCGCGTGACGGGTGTGCGCAAGACCCTCGCGCGGGCCCAGGGTGTGCTCGTTCCGCCGATCTCGGTGCGCGACAACCTCGAGCTCGAGTCCAACGAATACCGTTTCCTCCTGCGCGGAAAATCCATCGGCCGCGGCCAGGTTCACCCCGGACGTTTCATGGCGATGAACGTCACCGGCAGCAAAGTGAAGCTGCGCGGCCTGCCCACGCGCGAACCGGTCTTCAACCTCGAGGCGGTGTGGATCGAGGACAACGAGCGCAAGTCCGCCGAGTTGAACGGCTACACGGTCGTCGACCCGGCATCGGTGATGATCACGCATCTCTCCGAGGCGCTGAAGGGTGTCGCCCACCTGTTGCTGGGCCGCCAGGAGGTGCAGACGCTCGTCGATCACCTCAAGGAAAAGACCCCCGCGCTCATCAGCGAGTTGCTGCCCGATTTGGTCAACCTCGGTATCATCCAGCGTGTATTGCAAAATCTGCTACGCGAAAACATCTCGATCATCAATCTGCCGCTCATTCTGGAAGGCATCGGCGACTTCGCCTCGCTCACCAAGAACCCCGACGATCTCAGCGAACTCATTCGCCGCCGTCTGGGATTGTATTTCGTGCCCGAGCTGGAATGCCGCCCCGGCGTGATCAAAGCCGCCACGCTCGATCCGCGCATGGAGCAGCTGCTCGGCGCAAAGGTCCACCGCACGCCGGGCGAGGTGGGGCTTTCCATCGATCCCACGACGGGCCGTCACTTGTTGCAGGAACTCACCCGTCTCAACAACGAGTTCTCCCAAGCCGGCATCACGCCCGCGCTCGTCACGGGCACGGAGATCCGTCTCGCGCTCAAACGTTTCCTCGAACCGTCATTCCCGCGTCTGGTCGTGCTGTCCTACCAGGAACTGCCCAACACCACGGAAATCGAAAACCTCGGGATCATTTCTCCGCCGGTTCTGGCCACCGCCATGCCGCGTCAGGAACTCGCGCGCGCGGCGTGATCCGCAACGCATCCCGGTTGTTCGCGAGGCTCGATCTCGCGGACGACCTCCTCAAAACCGCCTCGCTCACGCAGGCGGTTTTTTTGTGGCCGGAAGTTTTTGCCGACCTCATTTTGGGAGGCCTTTTTAAGAAATATTAATTTATAAAACCATGATTATGAGCATCTAAAAACTTCATGAAACCAGTTGGCACGCGCTGCGCTAAATACCGGCTCAGTCATGCCAATCGCCCTCCAAGAAACGCCCGCTTCCCACGCCGCCGCCGGTGCGACCTACAAGCTCGTAGTGCGCTCGGCCGACGAAGCGGTGAAGGCGATTCGCGAACAACTCGGTGAGCACGCCCGCGTGCTGTCGGTGCGCCAGTTGCCTTCGCAAGGTCTCGCCGGTCTGCTCGGTCGTCCGCGTCTTGAGGTCATCGCGCAGCTTGCCGCACCCGAGCTGCCTGCCGCGATGCAACCGGTTCTGGGCCTGCCGGCCGCCGATGTCGTTGAGCGCTCCGTCGCTCCGGCGAATCCGTTTTCGTTTGATCGCGAGCCCTTGGTCACGCGCGACGTGCCGGTGGGCCTGGGCGATTTGCTGCGCCGCTCGGGTTTCTCACCCGCGCTGGTCGGTCGTCTCGAGGGCGCCCCGGAACTCTCCGGCCACGATCGCAAGCCGCTGCATCGCGTGCTCGTTGATGTGGGCTCCACGCTTGGCGCCGCTGCCCGTCGTCGTGCGCCACGGGCCTTGCCGGCGCGCGCGGCGTTTCTCGGTTCGCCCGGCTCGGGCCGCACCACCGCGTTGTGCAAGTGGCTCGCTCGCGAAGTTTTTTCCCATCACCGCACGGGCCGCGTTTTCAAGGCCGAGTTCGATCGTCCGAATCCGTCGGAAGGTCTCGGCGTGTTTTGCGAGGCGCTCGGGCTGATGCTTGAGCACGCCACACCGGACAGCCCGCTGCCGCAGGCGGGCGCGGAGTTCGCCTACGTGGACATGCCGGCGTTGTCGCTGCGTCGTCCGCAGGAAAACCGCGCGTTGCTCCGTTACCTCGACACCGCGCCCGTCGAGGGACGCGTGCTGGTATTGAACGCGCTCCATGATCTCGCGGTGTTGCGCGACACCTACGCGGCCGGTCGTGACCTCGGCGCGACGCACCTCGTCTTCACCCACCTCGACGAACTCGAGCACTGGGGAAAACTCTGGGACTTCCTCATCGAGGGAGAACTGAGCCCGCTTTTCCTTTCCACCGGCGCCGGTCTCACCGGTGACCTTGTCCCTGATGTCGTCGGTGCGGTCATGCGCCGCACCCTGCCTGGAGCACCTGTTCCGCACCTGTCATGAAATTTGTTTTCCTCATCGGCGGTTTTATCGGGTTCGCCCTTGCGGCGATCGCCGGCCTGAGCGCGGGTCGCGAAGCCGGTCTCGTCCTTCGCGATGCCGCCATCGGCTGCCTCGCCGGTGCGCTGCTGTTTCGCTGGTTCTGGTCCGTGGTCGTCAAGGCCGTGGCGGAAACCATCGAGCGCCGTCGTCACGAAGCTGCCGTGACAGCCGAGAAGCCCGCGGCCGTGCCGACGCCCACGCCAGCTACTAACGGAGCCGCCGCTGCGCGGGCCCGCTGATCCCTTTTTTTAAACGTTAGCAATTCCTCCTCCTGTTATGAATTCAGTCCTGTCCGAACCCGCTCCGTCCGCCACCGATACCGCCACCACTGCCAGCGCGGCGTGGCGTGCTTACCAGACCACCTCCACCGGCCCGGTGAACGAGAAGGATCTCATCGAGCGTTACCTGCCGCTCGTGCGAAACGTCGTAGATCGCATCAAAATCAACCTCCCCGCGCACGTGGACGCGGACGACCTCTACAGCGTTGGCATCACCGGCCTCCTCGCCGCTGTGCGCAAATACGATCCCGGCCAGAACACCACGTTTGCCGGCTATGCCTCGATGCGCATCCGCGGCGCGATCCTCGACGAGCTTCGTCGCATGGACTGGTGCCCGCGTCGTGCCCGCGCCAAGGCCAAAAAAATCAAGGAATCCATCAACGTCGTGGAGCAACGCCTCCAGCGTCCCGCCACCGAGGACGAAATCCGCACCGAGCTCGGTCTCACCGCGAAGGAATACGCAAAGTGGGTCGAGGAATCCCGTCCGGTGTGTTTCGTCGCCATCGACCAGCCGGGCGACAACGACGAAGGCAACGGTGCTTCGTTGCACGAGATCATCGCCGATCAGTCCGAGATGCCGGTGCGCGACCGTCTCGAGCAGGAAGAGCTGATGCAGCTCATGGCCCGTTGCATCGAGGCGTTGCCCGATATGCAGCGTAAAATCCTTGCGATGTATTATCACGAGAACCTGCGCCTCGCGGAAATCGCCCTGGTGTTCCGCCTCACCGAATCGCGCATCTGCCAGATCCATGCGCAAACCGTTCTCGCTCTCCGCGCCGCCATTCAGCGCGAGCGCGACCGTTGATTTCGCCGCGCGAGGAATAGGGCTAAAGCCGCGCGTCGGCGCGCCGTTAAAGAGACTCTCACACCATGCTGATTTTAATCGGAGCTTTCATCGTCGTCGCCTCCACGTTGGGCGGATTCATGATCGCAGGGGGCAATCCCTTGGTGCTGCTGCACGTGTCGGAATTTGTCGTCATCCTCGGTGTGGCGCTGGGCGTGATCGTGATCGCCAGCCCGATGCACACGATGATCGAGCTACTGCATAAGATTAAGCAGGCGCTCTTCGGGAAAGCCGCCGGCAAGTCCGACTACATGGAAATCCTCAAGATGCTTTACGAGGTCTTCATGGTCGGCCGTCGCAACGGATTGATCGCGCTCGAGGAACACGTGATGAACCCGTCGCAGAGTGCAATTTTCACCAAGTATCCCGCCTTCACCGGCAATAAAGAGCACATGGATTTCCTGCTGAACGGCATCAAGCCGGTCATCGATGGAAAGATTAAGCCCGACCAGCTCGAAGACCTCATGGCCGCCGAGCTCAAAGCCAAGGACGAGGAGAAGTCCCATCCCGTTCACCTGCTCGGCATGGTCGGCGACTCGCTCCCCGCCATCGGTATCGTCGCCGCCGTGCTCGGTATCATTAACACGATGTCCGCCATCGCCGAAGGCCCTGAAGCCGTCGGTGAAAAAGTCGCCGCCGCGCTCACCGGCACGTTGCTCGGTATTTTCGTCGCCTACGGTTTTGTCATTCCGCTCGGCGCTCGCATCAACGGAATCAATCAGGCCGAGAGCCAGGCGCTGCGCTGCATCATGAATGCGGTCGCGGGTTTTGCCAAAGGCCTCGCCCCGCTCACCGCCGTCGAGATCGCCCGCCGCGGACTCGATAGCACGGTGAAGCCGGGCTCGGAAGAGCTTGAGACCACGCTCAAGGCCTTGCCGGCGATCAAGTGATCTCCACCGCGCGATCCACCGCCAACCCGCTGACGCACCCATAACATGGCCGGAAAAGGAGGAGCTTGGAAAGTGGCCTACGCCGACTTCGTCACCGCGATGATGGCGTTGTTCATGGTGCTGTGGATCTCCTCGCAGGATCAGAAAATCCTCATCGCCACGTCCCGCTATTTTCAGAATCCGTTCAACTCGCCGCTCGATGCTTCGTCGGGCGTGCTCGACAAGGATTCACCGCAACCCGGCTCCAAGAGCGGTGCCAAACAAGACGCAAGCAGCGACGCGCAGCGACCCGCGACCGAAGCCACCGAGGTCGATCTCCAGTTCCTCAACTCGCTCGCCAAGGACTTCTATCGGCTCCTGCAGCTCGACGAAGATCTGCAGGAAAAACCGATCGACATTCAGGTCACCAGCGACGGCCTGCGCATCACGTTGTTCGACCGTGCGCGCCAGCCGCTCTTCAAAGGCACCACCGCCGAGTTCACCGAGTGGGGCGACTTCGTGATGCAAGGCCTTTCGTGGGTGGTGGAACGGCATAATTTCCACGTCGTGATCGAAGGCCACACCCGCAAGGGCCTCGCGATGCCGACCACCGACTACACCGCGTGGGAGCTGTCCGCCGATCGCGCCAACGCCTCGCGTCGCGCCCTCACGCACTACGCCGTCGATCCGAAGCTCATCGAGCGCGTCACGGGTTTCGCCGACACGCGTCCTGTGCCGTTCCAACCCGACGACTCTGAGAGCAACCAACGCGTCACGCTCAGCCTATCCTTTGGCCTGCGCGGACAAAAAAAGCCCGGCCTCCTCACGA
>JBEVND010000186.1:0-8712 GCA_040508285.1 Rariglobus sp.
GCGCAAAATGCGGTCCGGCATCACGAGCGAGCGCGTCCAGCTTCGAGACGACGGCGCTGGCACCCAGCGTGTCAGCGTAACGCAAGGGGCCTCCACGGAACGGTGCCCAGCCGGTGCCGAGAATCATGCCGAAATCAACGTCCTCCGGAGAGGTCACCACGCCCTCGTCCAAGCAACGCGCGGCTTCATTGATCATGATGAGCACGAGCCGATCCTGCAGGGTTTCAGGGCTCGAATTACGAGGCGCGGAGGACGTCCGGAGTAAATCTAGATGAGGATTGGGCTTGGCGTGCGTGGCGCCCTTTTCGTGGACGTAGAAACCGGTGCCGGACTTCTTGCCGAGCCACTTTTGCGTGAGCATGCGTGCAAGCGTGTCGTCGAGTGGTGCGGCGTGGGGCAGCCGTTGTTCGAGGTCCTTGGCCACGTGAAGCGCGACATCGATGCCGACTTCATCGGCAAGACGCAGCGGTCCCATCGGCATGCCGAAATCCAGCATACTCTTGTCGATGGTGGCTGGTGCATGACCTTCACGAAACAGCCTAACGGCCTCGACGAGGTAAGGCATCAGAATGCGATTCACGAGGAAGCCGGGTGAATCGTTGACGATGACCGGGAGCTTCCCGATCGACTTGGTGAACTGAAGCGCGGTGGCGAGCGTGTCGGCGGAGGTGCGCGGACCTTTCACGATCTCGACGAGTTGCATGCGATGCACCGGATTAAAAAAATGAAGACCGATCACGCGTTCGGGATGGGCGAGGCTTTGTGCAATGGAATCGATGGAAAGAGCGGAGGTGTTGGTCGCGAGGACGGTGTCGGCACGCACGCGGCTTTCGAGGTCACGGAAGATGGCCTGCTTGGCTTCGAGTTTTTCGACGGCGGCTTCGATCACGAGGTCGATTGCCTTGAGCGGAAGATCGGTGTGCGCAGGCGTGATGCGATCGAAACCCGCAGTGGCTTCCGCCACGGTAAACACACGGCGTTTGGCAGCCTCCCGGTAAGTGGTCTCGATGGTGCGCAAGCCACGAGCCAGTGCGTCAGGCGCGACGTCTTTCAGGACGACGGGGAATCCGCGTGCGCTGGTCCACTGCGCAATGCCTGCGCCCATAACGCCTGCGCCGACGACTGCGACGCGTTTAACCGGACGAACCGTGGAGTCGGCGGGCGCGGGGAGTTTTTTCGCACGCTCTTGCAGGAAGAAAACACTGAGCAGATTCCGGCATTCGGGCGTGCGGATCAGTTCGAGGAAGGCGGCTTTCTCCAATTCGAAACCGTATTCGAGCGAGTGACCGAGCGAGGCGGTGCAAACCGCGAGCGCTTTGAGAGGAGCCGGGTAGTGGCCACGGGTTTTTTTGAGAACATCGCGACGGGCTTTAGCCGCGACGATTTGTTTGAAAGGGGTGTGGCTGAAAAAAGCTGGCGAAGACACGGTGCGTTTGCCGCGTGCGAGAAGCCGGCGGGCAGAGGCGAGCAGGTATTCGGGGTGCGCGACTTCGTCTACCAGCCCCACTTTGAGTGCCTGCGCACCAACGAGCTGGCGACCGGGAAGAATGATGCCGAGGGCGGCGGGCAGCCCGATCAACGCGGGCAAACGAACCGAGCCGCCCCATGCGGGAAGAATGCCGAGCTGTGTTTCAGGGAGGCCTATCTTGGTCGATTTTCCGGTGGAGGCGACGCGCCAGTCGCAAGCGAGGGCAAGTTCACAACCGCCACCCAGACAGGCGCCGTGAATCGCGGCGACGGATGGCACCGAGAGTTGTTGCAGGCGCGTGAAGACGCGGTGGCCCATGTCGACGATGTTGCCGAGTGCCTCGGGATCGGGGGAGCGCACGAATTCATGGAGGTCGGCGCCGGCGATGAAGATTTTGTCCTTCGCGCTCGCGATGATGACACCGCGCAGGCCGGGCTCATTTTCCAACGAAGCGAGCAAGGCGTCGAGTTGTCCAAGGGTGACGCGGTCAAAAACGTTGGCTGAAGAACCTTCGCGATCGAAGGTCAGCGTGCAGATTCCTTGGGCGTCGATTTGTCGGGTGATGTTCATGACGCAGCCTCCAGCCAGAGTGCGCCGCCCTGACCACCGCCGACACAGAGCGTGACGAGGGCGCGACGGGCTTTGCGGCGTTGCAGTTCTTTGAGCGCGGTCAGGACGATGCGGGCACCGCTCGCACCGACGGGATGTCCCAGTGCGATCGAGCCGCCGTTAACGTTAAGCAACTCGTCGGGAATTTCGCCGAGAGCGTGATCGACGCCGAGGTGTTCGCGGGCGAAGTCAGCGGATTTGGCGGCGGCCTGACACGCGAGCACTTGAGCGGCGAAGGCTTCATTGATTTCGATGAGATCGGCGTCTTTGATCCCGAGGCCGGTGCGTTTTGTTGCTTGGGCGATGGCGTAAACGGGGCCGAGTCCCATGCGTGACGGTTCGCAACCGGCATAAGCGTAATCCACCAGACGACCCAGCGGCGTGAGCCCGGTGCGTTTCAGTGCGGCTTCGCTCATGACGAGTAGCACGGCGGCGCCATCGGTGATTTGGGAAGCATTGCCCGCCGTCACCGTGCCACCGTGGCGGTCGAAGAGCGGGCGAAGTTTTTCGAGAGATTCGATTGTCTGTGTCTCACGCACACCATTGTCCGCGACGACGGCGATGGGCTCGCGGGAGTTGCGTGGATACACGGGGGTAATCTCTTCTGATAACCGATGGCGGGCGGCGGTCGCACGCTGGTGCGAACGAAGCGCGAAGTGATCCTGATTACTGCGGGAAATGCGCCAGTCACGCGCGAGGAGTTCGGCGGTTTGGCCCATGTTGAGGCCGCAGACGGGATCGGTGAGCCCGAGTTGCAAACTGATGCGGGGCGAGAAATCGGCAGGACGAAAATGAAGGAGCGCAGCCAGTTTTTGCGGGAGCGAACGGGCGCGGGAAAGCGCGGTGAATTTACGCGTCGCACTTTCGCTGTAGAGCAGCGGATAACGGCTCATATTTTCAGTGCCACCCACCAGAAAGATGTCTCCGCGGCCGGCGGCGATTTTTTCGGCGGCTTGGGTGACGGCTTCGAAGCCTGAGGCGCAATTGCGATGCACGGTGATCGCGGGAACCTGGGCGGGCACGCCTGCTCGAAGGGCGATGACGCGACTGACATTCGCGGCATCGATGGGCTGGCCTACACAACCGAAAATTACCTCGTCGATCTGCGCGGGATCTAAACCGGTGCGTGCGAGCACGGCGGCGGCGGCGGTGCGGCCCAACTCCACGGCGTCGGTCGCGGCGAAGTCCGTGCCCATTTTGCTAAACGGGGTGCGCGCGCCGTCGACGATGTAGAGTGGGGCGTTCATTGCTCGTGGGTTTTGGGGTAGGGTGACTTGGGCGCTTTGGGCGCACCCGATTTTTTATCCTCCGACTTTTCCTTGGCGTCCGCTTTTCCGTTGGCTCCGGACTTCTCACGGTTGTCCACGACCTTCTGTTCCTTGAGCGCGACGCCGACCTTTTGGAGCGTGCGCATTTCTTCGGGTGTGTGGCTGATGATTTTGTTGGGCGTCAGCTCGAAGTGCGCGTGAAGAAGCTCGCGCACCGCCTGATCGATCGAGGCGCCGCCACCGGAGCCAGCGGGGGTGACGTGAACGTTGAGTTCGTCGAGGTCGAGCGGGTCGTCGTTGGCCTTGCGGAGTTCAATCTGCCAAGCGCCGAGACCTGGAAGATCGTCGAGCGCACGTTCGAGTTCGTTGAAATCCACGATAGTGCCTTTGACCTTTTGGAAGCGGAGCGCATGGACGTCGGACACGCGGGAAATTTTTCCTACGAGACGCGGCATGCGACGACCGCAGCACGGGCACGGTTCCCACGTGATGCCGTGTTCGCAGCGATCGCCGGTGCGGTAGCGCAAGACGACGGTTCCGCGTTGATCGAGGGGCGTCCAAACAATCTCGCCGCCCTGGCCGTCTGGCATGTTTTTGCCGGTTTCAGGGTCGATGATTTCGATGATCCCTTGATCCGCGTAGAGGTGATAACCGGGCGGCGGTGTGCCGGGTTTGATGGGGCATTCGGTCCAGGCGAGTTTGGCTTCGGTGAAGCCGTAGGTCGCCATGATCTTCACATCGGGCGAGCCGAGTTGCGTGCAGAGATCGCCCAGCTTGCGACGCGTGCCATCGGGAACTTTGTCGCCGCCGAGCACGAGCAGGCGGATGCCTTCAAGCTTCAGCTTTTGCTCCACGGCCTGTTGCAGCACGTGATAAAGGAACGTGGGCATCGCGACGATGACCTGTGGCTTGAGCTTCACCACCGCACGCAGATTGCCCTCGGTGCCCATGACTTTGCCGCCGCCGGTGGCGAGTGCGAAGACGTTCCGGTCGATGCCCGCGTAATACATATACCAAAACGCGAGGTGCGGTGCGAATGGGAACATGTTTACCATGCGCTCCTCGTTTCTCACGTCGCCGATTTCAACGATGCGGCCGCTGCCAAGACCGAGGTTGGCGATGTCGTGCTGGCTGTAGAGAAATGGGACGGGCTCCGTGGAGCGGCCCGTGGTGCTCGTCATGAAGATCGGCCGCCATTCGCGGTCGAGTTCATCGCGCACCCGATTCCGTCCGCGCAGCAATGCGCGCAAGATCACGGACGGACGTTTCGAGAGGACCTTGGGATCAGGTTTGAGAACGAAATCGAGCGTGCGCTTGGGATTTTCGTCGGTAGGCAGAAGATCTTCCTTTGAGGTGAAGGGAAGTTTTTGGAGGTCCTCGACCGAGCGGATGTCGTTGGCGGTGAGACCGTGTGTTTTAAAAACGCGCTGATACTGTAGCGAAAAAGGTAATACGCAGTCCCGCAGGTAGCGATGAAGCTGCTGTCCCTGCCATGCGATCGTGGAATCCTGATCGAGGTCCTGCCAGTGGCGTTTACATCTTGGAGTCGGCATGGGGAAGAGGGCCGGACGTTGGGGTGGAGGCGACCGATTTCGTGGGGGTAAATCCGTCGCTAGAAGTAACTGTTTTATCTATGACCTCCGTTCGCGGAAGGAGTTCACCAAAAGGGCAATTCAAACGCGGGCGGGAGAAAGAAAACGTGCGACCTCGTCTCGACGGCTTAGGCCATCGGCTTCGCCCAGTTCGATCAGACGGCGGATATAGCCGGGTTGGAACATGAGTGTTGCCAGCATATCGGCGCGGCGGGTTTCGCGCGTGCCAAGGCCGCGGGTGACGAAGCGGAAGGTTTTCGGGAGCTCGGACTCGAATTCGTTGGCGATCACGCTGAGGTCTTTCGACGGACGGATCAGCAGAAGCTCCATCGGATGAAGGCCGGTCTCGTGAGGGCGGGGATGCGCAGCCAGCAGGGCGTTGAAGCGCTGAGTGTTGAGCGCATCGTAGTCGAGCATGTCGAGAAAGATGGAGTCCAGCAGCAGCCCGATGATCGTCGCAGGTGGCGGATAATCACGCGGCTCGTCGCTCAGCGAACCAGCGCGACCACCGCCGTATTGAGTTGAAATTGCGATCATGCGGCGCGCCCCGAGATGCAGGGCGGGGGAAAGCGGTGCGGTGAGACGCACGCCGCCGTCGCCATGCCAGTCGGGGCCGATCTGGGCGGCGGGAAAAAACAGCGGTAACGCGCAGGATGCCATGATGTGATCGACCGTGATCGGGGCGGCGATGCTCCGCCGACCGGGACGTTCCCACATGGTGAGATCGTTGCCCTGCACCCAGCTGTTGGACTGGCCCGTGGTGTAATTGGTCGTGGTAATACCGACCGCCGCGAGACGGCCGCTGCGGATGTTATCAGCGATGCCTGCAAGCGGCCCGCCGTCGGGTGCGAGGGCACGCACGAGCACCTCGCGCAGAGGATCGGTGTCCACCAAGCCGTGCGCGGGCGGCGAGAGATTTACGCCGCCCGATACGAGTCGCACCGCCCAGCGAAACATGGCGAAAGCCAGCGCACGAAGGTCCGTCCTGAAGACTTGTTCGATGGTGATGCTTTCCCAAAGCGCGGACAGCTCCTGCATGGCCTCGGGAAACGTGCCGCGGTTGTTGGCCAAGTGTGCGGCGTTAATCGCACCCGCCGATACGCCGGTCATAATCGGGAATTCCAGTTCGGGAAAGGATTTGGCCAGGCTCCGCAAAAACCCGACTTGATACGCGGCACGTGCGCCGCCACCGGCGAGCACGAGCGCCAGTTTTCCGGGGGCGTTGCCGTTCTCGGCAAGTGAAGCCGGAGTGGGCGTAGCGTGAAGGGGGTAGTCTTCAACAGGGCCGGACATAACGTATCCAAAGACACACGGGGCCGCCGGGTGTTCGCCAAGAAGTCGCGCGGCAACTGAGAAAAGCAGCGCTACTTTACGGCGGGCCGAACCACGAATTTCTTGCCTGCCGGTGGAACGCTTAGCAGGGTCCGCTCTTCACATGCGCCGGAAACTCTCACTCATCACGATGCTGACCGCGTGGCTCCTCGCCACCGGGAGTCATTGGGATTTGGTGCAGACGTTTGCCTGGGGACGCATGATCGCGACGTATTCGCAAAGCATGTCGTTGTCGCAGGCGGTCAAGTTGACCTTCACGGCCGACAACCTGTGCGGCGTTTGCGAAAGCGTGAGCGATGCGAAACAGCACCAGGACTCCGCGCTGCCGTCGGATGGCAAGGCGACGGGTAAGATCCTTATGGTTTTCCAACCGCAGCCGGTGTTCTTCACCACGTTGCGAGTAACAGGGAAGTGGCCTCAGCGTGAGCTGAGCCCGGCGGTGCGAGATCGTTCGCCGCCTCCGGTTCCGCCGCCAAGAGCGTTGGTTTGATGATCAGTCGGTTGAGCGCGCGCCGTGCCGGTGTGCGCAGATAACATCATTCCATTCTCTGTCGGGCCCTGCGTCGCCGTTGTGCGCGCACTCCATCCATGAAGTCTTTTTCGTTTCCCGCGGTTCTCGCGCTGGTTGTCACCGGTGTGCAGGCCGATACGCCCGTCGTCCTCGATACAGTCGAGGTCACGGCTCAGCGCCAGTCGCTGACGGTTCCGTCGCTCAACGCTGCTCGTGCCGAGCTCGCTCGCACGCCGGGCGGCACCGAAGTGGTCGATGCCGATCGTTACCTCACCGGCCGCGCTTCCACGCTGGCCGATACATTTTTCCTTTCGCCCGGTGTCGTGGCGCAGTCGCGTTTCGGCTCTGACGAAGCGCGCCTTTCCATCCGCGGCTCGGGTCTCCAACGGACCTTTCACGGCCGTGGCATTCGCGTGCTCCAAGATGGCGTGCCCATCAACCTCGCTGACGGCGGGTTCGACATGCAGTCGCTGGAACCCACCGCGACCGCCTACATCAACGTCTGGCGTGGCGGCAACGCGCTTGCCTACGGTTCATCCACGCTCGGTGGGGCGATTGATTACATCTCGCGGACCGGTCGTTCCGATCCAGGTGGTTTCGCACGCCTCGAAGTTGGGTCGTGGGATTATCTACGTGCGACCATCGCCGGCGGCATCGCCAACGACTCCACCGACGCCTACGCGTCTTTCACGCAGCAGCAACAAAACGGCTTTCGCGATCACGCCGAGCAGAACAACCAACGTCTCTTCACTAACGCCGGCTGGCGTTTGTCCGAAAACATCGAAACGCGTCTTTATCTCACCGCAGTGAAGACT
This sequence comes from Rariglobus sp., assembly GCA_040508285.1. GTDB lineage: Bacteria > Verrucomicrobiota > Verrucomicrobiia > Opitutales > Opitutaceae > Rariglobus. The sequence continues at coordinate 7,596 of JBEVND010000186.1, forward strand.
GATTCCGAGCTCCCCGGTAGCCTCACCAAGGCCGAGTTGGAGGACGATCCGCGTCAGCAAAACTCGGTTCCCGCGACTCAGGCCGGGGATCAGAAACGCGATTTTGAACTTCTACGCGTAGCCTCAAAAACCACGTTCGTTGCCAGTCCCGAAACGGCGTGGAGTCTCGTCGCGGCCTGGTCCTACAAGGATCTCGACCACCCGATCTTCCAAGTGATCGATCAAGTGTCCAATGACGCGCTCGTCGGTCTGACGCTGAAAAACACCAGTGATTTCCTCTCCCGAGAGCACAGCCTTCGGGCCGGCGTGTTGTTTAATCGAGGCGAAACCAGCTCCGCCAATTTTGTGAACCTGGGCGGTCAACACGGCGCACTCGTTTCCCGAGACGAGCAGACGGCGAAGAATCTGGAGGCGTTTGCCGAGAGCCAGCTCTCGCTCGGAGCCGGCTTCACGAGCGTGCTGGGTTTCTCGGCCTCGCATAACCGTCGTGACACCACACGCACCTTTGGAGTTGGTGCCGCCGCGCCTTCTCCAGCCAATACCTACGATCGCACTTACGACGAACTCTCGCCCAAGATCGGTGTGCGTTGGGATAACGTCGTGCGTGACACTCAGCTCTATGCCAACGTGAGCGGCAGCTACGAGCCGCCGTCCTTCAGCGAAGCTGGCACCGCCGTCATTGCCAACAAAGCGCAGAGCGCCACCACGCTCGAGCTCGGCACCCGCGGCGAACGGGGTTTCTTCCGTTGGGATGCGTCCGTCTATCACGCGCGCATCAAAGACGAGCTCCTCGCTATCACGCTGCCCGGCGGCGTGACCGGCACGCTCAACGCCGATCGCACGACTCACCAAGGTGCCGAGGTGGGCTTCGCCGCCGACCTCCTCGGTCGTGCGTGGAAAGACGACGCTGAGCATCGTCTCGTCTTCCGCACGGCCTGGACCTATGGCGACTTCCGTTTCGACGGCGCCACCCCCGGTGTAGTGGATTCTCACGACAACCGCATTGCTGGCGTAGCGCCTCATCTGGTGCGCGGCGAACTTCTCTTCGAGCTCAAGTCCGGCTGGTATATCGGTCCGACGTTTGAATGGGTTCCGGTTAAATCCTACGTTGATCACG
>JBEVND010000223.1:0-4557 GCA_040508285.1 Rariglobus sp.
TTCAATTGCGGATCGCGGATTGCGGAAGGCGGATTAAAAATCCAAACCGCGTCCGCGACTCCAGCCTGCTTCGCAATCCGCAATCCGTAATCCGAAATCGCTCACCGTGTTTTCCGCTTTCACGAACTCCCTGAAGATTCCCGAGCTCCGCTCCCGCATCTTCTACACGCTGGCTCTCCTTTTTGTTGCGCGCGTTGGTGCGCACATTCCGCTCCCGGGTCTTAACCCCGAGCCCTTGGCCGCCTTCTTTAAGGACCAGGCAGGCAGCACGGGCGGCGCTCTGGTCGGCCTCTACAACATGTTCACGGGCGGCGCTCTCGTTAAGGGTGCTGTTTTCGCACTGGGCATCATGCCTTACATCAGTGCATCGATCATCTTCCAGCTGATGACGGCCGTGGTTCCGGCGCTTAGCCGCCTCCAGCAGGAGGGCGACGTGGGTCGCCAAAAGCTCACCCAATACACCCGCTACGCCACGCTGATCATCTGCTTGGTGCAAGGCACGCTCCTGATTCTCGCCCTCGAAAATCCGGCCCGTCTGTTTGGACCTAACTTCGACGTCAACGTGTATGGCTCGATCGTGATGACCGATGCCCGCCTGTTCTTGGTCACGTCGGTCATTTTCATGACCGCTGGCACCATGCTCCTCATGTGGCTCGGTGAGCAGATCACCGCCCGCGGTATCGGTAACGGCGTTTCGCTCCTCATCACTGTTGGTATCTTGGCTGACATTCCCGGAGCTGCTTCCACGGCTTATGCCTTGTTCTTCCCGGCTATCGGCGTGAAAGGTCTCGGTCTCCCGCAGGCGATCGTGATGATCCTTCTCTTCGTCTTGGTCACGATGGGCATTATTCTTGTCGTCCAAGGCCAGCGTAAGATTCCGGTCCAATACGCGAAGCGCGTCGTGGGCAACAAGGTGATGGGCGGCCAGAGCTCGTTCCTTCCGCTGAAGGTCAACTACTCGGGCGTCATGCCGGTGATCTTCGCCAGCGCCATCCTTCTTTTCCCGCAGCAGATTTTCTCCCAAGTCGGTGCGGCCTTCGACATGAAGTTCCTGACGGATTTCTCCGAGAATCTCCTCCGCGGCCACTGGGTCTATTACGCCTCGATGGCGACCCTCATCCTTTTCTTCAGCTACTTCTGGGTTTCCGTTATGTTTAAGCCCATTCAGATCGCCGACGACCTGAAGAAATACGGCGGCTATATCCCTGGCGTTCGCCCAGGTGAACCCACCGCCAAGTTCCTCGACTTCATCATGACTCGCATGACCCTCGCGGGTGCGATCTTCCTGACGATCATCGCGGTCATGCCCGACGTGTTCCTCTTTGAGCTCAACGTTCCCCAGCGTATCGCCATTTTCTTTGGCGGCACCGGTATGTTGATCACCGTCGGCGTCATCCTCGACACGATGAAGCAGATCGAGACGTTCCTTTTGCAGCGCCACTATGACGGCTTTCTCAAGAAGGGCCGCATCCGCGCTCGTAATCCGAATGCACCCGGCGCCACTGGCGACGCGCTTAGCTCCGAGGCCGTGATGAAAATCGCGCTCCCGATGCTGGGCTTGCTCGTGCTGGGCGTGAGCATCTGGGCCTACAAATATTTTGCCCAGTAAAAGGGCTTTACTTCGGCTGTAGTGTCTGCACGCTCCGACCTCTTTTCTTCTTTCGGCCCTACGGCCAGACAGAAGTTCTTACTGCTCGGTTCGTCCCCGTTTTCCTCTGAAAACGCGATGAATCAGCTTCGTTCTTTGAATATTGAGCACGTCTCTCCTGCCGAACTGATACGGCTGGAGATTTCGCGTGGCTCGCCCCTCGGCCAAACGGTCGAACGGGCGATTCGTCAGGAATCACCCCTGACGGACGAAACCATGATCGCACTTGTGCGACGCTGGTTTTGGGCACGCAAACCTGATGCGGGTTTCGCCCTGACGGGCTTCCCGGCTACGTTGCTCCAAGCCAAAGTATTCGACGAATGGCTCGAGGCCCGTGATGAAAATCTTCACGGCGTCTTCGCTGCCAACGACTCCAACGAGTCGCTCGTCGACCACTATCGCACTCTCGGTCTTCTCATGGAAGACGAGTCCTTTGCCGCCGCATGATTCCTATTAAAAATAAAGAAGGGATCGCGCGGATGCGTGAATCCTGTGCGATTGCCGCCCTCGTATTGAAGGAGCTCAAAGAGCTCGTTCGTCCGGGGATCACGACCTATGACTTGGATCAGGCCGCACGCGATTTAATCGCCCGGCAAGGAGCCCGAAGCGCCTGTTATGGTTACCAGATTGGTAGCCGTCGGTTTCCCGCTTACACCTGTCTTTCGGTTAACGAAGAAGTTGTTCACGGAATCGGTTCGCTGAAGCGCGTTCTGCGCGATGGCGATGTGGTTTCCCTCGATGTGGTCCTCGAATACAAGGGCTACATCGGTGACAACGCGACTACGGTTCCTATCGGAACGGTCACTCCCAAGGTGGCAGAACTTCTGAAGGTTTCCGAAGAAGCGCTTTACCTAGGCATCAAGCAGGCCGTCGTTGGTAATCGTATCGGCGACATCTCGCATGCGATCCAGACCTACGTCGAAGCCCACGGCTTTGGCGTCGTTCGCGATCTCGTCGGTCATGGCGTCGGCGTTTCGATGCACGAAGAGCCGCAGATCCCGAACTTCGGCCGCAAGAACTCAGGCGACAAGATCAAGCCCGGCATGACGCTCGCCATCGAGCCCATGGTTAATCTCGGGACTTATCGCACGAAGACACTGAGCGACGGATGGACCATCGTTTCCTCCGACAACTCGCCCTCCGCGCACTTCGAACACACCGTGCTCACCACTGAAAACGGCCCCGAGATCCTCACGATCCCGAAGGCTTTCTAATCATTTTCCCTGTATCCACTTTCCGGATCATGGCTTCCGCCACCGATCCTGTTTCCACACTTCCACGTAAAGTTAAACTAAACCACATCCATGCCACGTATCCTCGGTGTTGATATCCCCGCGAAGAAGAAAATCGCGTATTCCCTCCGTTACATCTACGGTATCGGTCCCATCCGGGCCGACCTGATCGTCAAAGAAGTCGGTATTGATCCCGACTCCCGCGCTGAAGCCCTCACTGAGGAACAGCTGAACAAGATCCTTCACGTCATCACTGAGAACAAGTGGGTCGTCGAAGGCGACCTCCGCCGCGAACACACCGGCAACTTGAAGCGTCTCCAGGCGATCAACTGCTACCGCGGCGTTCGCCACCGCAAGAGCCTGCCCGTCCGCGGTCAGCGCACCAGCACCAACGCTCGCACCCGCAAGGGCCCGCGTCGCACCGTTGGCGTCACGAAGGCTAAAGAATAAAAATTTACTACCATGGCTGAAGAAAAGTCCGCTCCCAAGAAAGAGAAGACCCCGAAGGCTGCCGCTGCCGGCGCCGAGGTCAAAGCTCCCGCTGCCGATAAGCCTGCCAAGGCTTCCAAGGCTCCCAAAACCGAAGGTGCCGAAGGCGCTGCTGCTCCCGCTCCCGCGGCTGAACAGAAGCCCGTCGAGCTCATCGGTGGCGTTGCCAAGCAACCCACGGCCGAAGACCTCCTCAAGGAAGAGCTCGGCACGATCAAGATCCGCAAGGCCAAGGGCTCCAAGAACGTCACCTCCGGTGTCGCCAACATCCTTGCTTCGTTCAACAACACGATCGTTTCGATCACCGATCAAAAAGGTGCCGTCATCTCGTGGTCCAGCGCTGGTAAGTGCAACTTCCGCGGTTCGCGCAAGTCCACCGCCTACGCCGCCCAGGTCGTCGCCCAGGATGCCGCCCGCAACGCCATGTCGCACGGCCTCAAGGACGTTGTGATCAAGGTTTCCGGTCCCGGTCTCGGCCGTGACAGCGCCATCCGCGCCCTCCAGGCCATCGGTCTGGAAATCTCCACCATCATCGACGTTACGCCGGTGCCGCACAACGGCTGCCGTCCCCGTAAGCGCCGTCGCGTCTAATCTGACGTGTATCCAAACTACGGATTCATCCTTTAAATAAAGTAACCCACCATGGCTCGTTACACAGGTCCTACCACCCGCATCAGCCGCCGTTTCGGTCAGCCGATCTTCGGCCCGTCCAAGGCGCTTGAAAAACGCAACTTCCCCCCCGGCCAGCACGGCCCCAAGCTCCGCCGCAAGCTCTCCGAGTATGCTGTCGGTCTGAACGAAAAGCAGAAGCTCCGTTACACCTACGGCCTGCTCGAGCGTCAGTTCCGCCTCACCTTCGAGATCGCCAAGCGCGAGCGCGGCGTCACCGGCGAACGTTTCCTCCAGCTCCTCGAGACCCGTCTCGACAGCGTCGTTTATCTCCTTGGTTTCGCCAAGAGTCGCGCCGCCGCCCGTCAGTTCGTCAATCACGGTCACATCCGCGTCAACGGCCGCAAAGTCGATATCGCGAGCTTCACCGTAAAGGCTGGCGACGAAATCGAGATGAAGAATGTCAACGCGTCCCGTCAGCTCGCGACCCGCGCCATCGAAGAGAACCGCGCCCGCGTCGTTCCGGCCTGGCTCACGCGCAATGACGAAGCCCTCAAAGGCACCGTCACCCGCCTGCCC
>JBEVND010000236.1:0-3168 GCA_040508285.1 Rariglobus sp.
CGGATCGCTCCACCGTTTCGACGGTCAAGGGTGCCGCCGTTTCCGCTGCCGCCGTGCAGGACCTCCTTGCCCGTATCGGCAATGAAGCCGGCACCGGTGCAGGCCTCGCGTTCCTCGCCGGCCAGTCCAGCTCGCCGACCCGCGCCGCGCTGGTCGCCAAGTTGAAGCAGAAGTTCCCGCAAGCCATCTGGGCCGAATACGAAGCCGCTGCCGACGAGGTCTCCACCTCCGCCGCGCAGGCCGCCTTCGGCCAGAGCGTCAAGCCGGTCTACCAGTTTGGCAAAGCCAAGCGCATCGTCTCGATCGACGCGGACTTCTTCCACGCCGAATCGAACTCGATTTTCTACACCCGCGAGTTCACCAAGGGCCGCAAGGTCGTCAAAAAAGACGACCCGATGAACCGCCTCTATTCGATCGAGAGCGCCTTCTCGCTCGTCGGTTCGATGGCCGATCACCGCCTGCGTCTCGCGAGCAGCCACATGCTGGCCTTCGCCTCTGCGCTGGCCGGGCGCGTCACCGGTGACACCACGTTCGCTCCGTTGTCCCAAGGCCTTGAATTCAAGGATCAGGATCAATGGCTCGATGCATGTGCCGCCGACCTCCTCGCTCACCGCGGCGAGAGCGCGCTCATTGCCGGCAGCCATCTGCCCGCGCAGGTTCACGCCATCGTTTACGCGTTGAACGTGTTCCTCGGCAATGTGGGCAAGACCGTCGATTTCGTCGAGGTCCCTGCCAACACCGCCGCCTCGATCTCGACGCTCGCCGCCGCCCTCAAGAAGGAAAAGGCCGATGCCGCTTCGATCAACACGCTGGTGATCCTCGGTGGTAACCCCGTTTATGACGCTCCGGCTGACCTCGGTTTCGCCGAGCTCATCAAGAATGTCCCGAACGTCGTTCGCTACGGTTACTACGTTGACGAGACCTCCAAGCTCGCCGGCACGCATATCCACGCCGCTCATTACCTTGAGTCGTGGGGCGACGCCCGCACCGCTGATGGCACCATCGTGCCCGTGCAGCCGATGATCGTTCCGTTGTTCAACGGTCTCACGGAGATCGAAGTCCTCGCCCGCATCGCCGGCGAGAGCGTCAACGATCCCTACACGATGGTTTACAACACCATCACGGGCCTGATCGGTGGCGGTAATTCCGACCACGTGTTCCGCCAGTTCTTGCACGACGGCGTGCTGCAGGGCACCGCGTTCAAGAAAGCCAACGTGCGTTTCAACGCCGCCGGTCTCTCCCCGATCTTCGCGCTCGCTCCGCAGTTCGTTGCGCTCTCCGAGAACAATCTCGAAGTCCGCTTCACCTTCGACGCCAAGGTCGATGACGGTCGCTTCGCCAACAACGGCTGGCTCCAGGAGTGCCCGGATCCGATCACCAAGATCGCCTGGGACAACGCCATCCTCGTCAGCCCGCGCCTCGGCAAACACCTCGGCATCGACCCGGCCGGCTCCGTCCTCCAGGTCGCCCGCAAGGAAAACGCCCACTTCAAGCAGGGCAAGGAACAGGCCTTCATTGGCGAAGTGACCCTCAACGGCGTCACCGTCAGCGGACCTCTCCACATCCAGCCAGGTCTCTCCAACTACACGATCGTCCTCCCGCTCGGCTACGGTCGCACGGTGTCGGGTCGGGTAGGGAAGGGCGTCGGCCACAACTTCTATCCGTTGCGTTCGACCACCGGTCTGGCCTTCGCCACCGGCGCATCGATCAAGGTCACCAGCAAGACCTACGCGCTCGCCAATACGCAGGAGCACTGGTCGATGGAAGGCCGCGAAATCGTTCGCGAAGAGAACTACAAGGAAGACGGCACCACCGATCTCGGTTTCGTCAACAAGTTCGGCATCGAGTCCCACGCTCCGGCCAACCTCGGCGAAGAGAACTCGTTTGAGGCGCTCGCCAAGCTGACTCCGGAACAGCGTGCTGAGCGTAAGGCGCTCTTCGCCGTCGAGACTCCTCGCGGTCAGTCGCTCTACGAGCACCCGAACTTCACCGGCACCCACCAGTGGGGTATGTCGATCGACCTCAACACGTGTATCGGCTGCAACGCCTGTATCATCGCGTGCCAAGCCGAGAACAACATCCCGATCGTCGGTAAGGACCAGGTCCTCCGCGGCCGCGAAATGCATTGGGTGCGTCTCGATCGCTACTACTCCGATGGCAACATCGAGGACGCGGCGTTCGGTGGCGAAGGCAACAAGGTGATCCCCGAGGATCCCCAGGTTTCCCTCCAGCCGATCTCCTGCCAACACTGCGAACTCGCCCCGTGCGAAATCGTGTGCCCCGTCAACGCCACCGTTCACGACGACGACGGCCTCAACACGATGGCCTATAACCGTTGTATCGGCACGCGTTACTGCGCGAATAACTGCCCTTACAAGGTTCGCCGCTTCAACTTCTTCGACTGGAACAAGCGTTCCATCGACGAGCTTTACATGGGACCGCTCGGCAAGTCCGGCATGCCCGAACTCGTCAAGATGGTGAAGAACCCCGACGTCACCGTGCGTATGCGCGGCGTGATGGAGAAGTGCACCTACTGCGTGCAACGTATCCAGCAGGCCAAGATCAAGCAGAAGGTGAAAGCCGGCGCCTCGGGCGATGTCGTCATTCCCGACGGCACGATCAAGGTCGCCTGCCAACAGGTCTGCCCGGTCGACGGTGTTTCCTTCGGCAACGTCGCCGATCCTCTCAGCGCTGTCTCCAAGGCCAAGGCCCAGGAGCAGGACTACGCTCTCCTCGGCTATCTCAACATTCGTCCCCGCACCACTTACCTCGGCAAGCTGCGCAACCCCAACCCGGCCATGCCCGGTGGCAAGGAAGCTCCGTTCAGCCGCACCGAATACGAAAAGAAGAACAACCCGCACTACGGACACGAACCCGCTCATGGCGGTCATGGTCACGACGACCACGGCCACGACCACAAGGCGGAAAAAAAGGACAGTCATTCGTCCTCGCTCCGTAACGCCAAGCTCTTCGGAGGACTCAGCTAATGGCCGCTCACGCACATTCCACCGCCGCCCAGCCGGCCATCCTTAACGAGGTCAACCCGACCCCGTTCCCCCGCGCGACTCTGGTTGAAAACAACCGGAGCTTCGGCTGGGTGACCGACAAGATCTGCGGTATCATCGAGGGCAAGACCCCCACCTGGTGGTGGGTCTGCTTCATCCTCGC
>JBEVND010000301.1:0-4729 GCA_040508285.1 Rariglobus sp.
CGGGCAAACCGCGTGGCGACCATGACCGTGGGCACACGAATGCGCAGCTTCGGCGTGTTGACCGCGAAGTCGAACTCGCGGACCGGCAGCTTTACCCACTCGCTCCAGGGAAGCGGGGTGAGGAAAAGCAGCCGATCAAAGTCCCACCCGCCGTCTTCGTTTTTCGAATACGCGATGTCGAGACCGAGCGCAGGCGCGACCCCGTCACCGCCGCCGTTAAGCGCCACGAGGGCCTGCTTGACGGTGCGATGGCCGATGATCTGCCAGGCGCGGTTAAGCGACAGGACGATGGGCATGTTGAGGATGTCGTTGGACATGGGAAAAATGAGGAAATGAGTGAATCGCCGGCGTGCAGTTGAGCGCAGCCGGGCCGGTGATCGGGTGTGTTCTTTTTGTGATGCTGATTTACCGCGTTCGTCGGAGAAGGTGGTCCACCCACTTGGTAGCGCGCCAAGGTCTGCCGGTTATCGACCGGCCGCTCTGCTTTTGAGCTATGAGTGGAAAAAGGAGTGCAGGCGGGATTCGCACTCGCGTGGACACGGCATATAAGACCGTCGCACGGGCTGTGGTGCTACCGGGCTATAACGGGCGTCCAAACGGGTGTGACCCCGGCGGCCCAAAAGCGGATTTTAGACATGAAAAAACCCACTTCCGGGAGGAAGTGGGCTGCGCGAGGCGACAAAAAGTCCTCAGCGTCAGGTTTCCCCGCTTCCAGAATGATTTGCGTATCCGGGCAGATAATTGGCCGGATGATTACGCATGGTCGTCTCGCTAATTCGGTTCGCACACGACCGCAGCGCTTCCGTCGAGAGGAAGGCAGCTTTGGAGATAGGTCGTGTGGAATTCATGAGAGTAGGGCGGAGACGATTAAGTGTTCGAAGAGTTACAACGGATTTGGCGAATCGAAAATCAAGAGGCTCTTTGCAGATTTCTGATATTTTTTCAAAACCACCGGCTACGATGACACCCGCACTTTACCAGATCTCGCCGGACTTGCCATGCGTTTGGCCGTTGCATACCTGATCATTCAGTCATGTTTGAAAAACTCTTCTCTGAACGTGGGCTTTCCCTTGATCGCATCCGGGTGCTGCTGGAAGTGCACGACGCCGGCAGCATCGCGCAGGCGGCGCCGGGCGATCCGATCCGGCAGAGTCAATATAGCCGCCAATTGCGCGAGCTCTCGGAGTTCTTCGGCTGCGAGGTCGCGCAGCGTCAGGGCAAGTTGCTCAAGTTAACCGAGCAGGGCCGCAAACTTGCCGATCTCGCCCGTGGCCATTTGCGTTCGCTGGAAGATTTCCGCGCCGAGTGCCGCACCGAATGCCCCGACTACACGATCGCCGCAGGTGACAGCTTGCTGCACTGGCTGGTGATTCCGCGGGTGGGCACGATCGCCACGGGCACGCCGCCGGTGCGATTTGCCACGCGCAGCTTGCGCACGCACGACGTCATCGGACAGCTCGCGGACGGACAAGTGGACTTCGGCGTGATTCGCCAGGACGCCATTCAAGAAAACATGGAGTCGGCGTCACTCGGCGAACTGTCCTACGCAGCGGTCGTGCCCAAAAAACTCGTCACACGCGGAAAAGCATCCGCGCTCACGCTTAAAGACGTGCTCGGCCATCTCCCGCTTGCCGCCCAAACCGCGGATGGCCAGTTCACTCAACGCCTACGAAAAATCGCCGCGGGCCTGCACGTCGAAATCGAACCAGCACTCGCCTGCCAATCGTTTCCCCAGACGTTGAGCGCGGTGCGCTCAGGCGGTTTCGCCGCCATCCTCCCGACTTTGGCACTGGATGATTTGCCGGCCGATTCCTACCTGTTGGTCAAAGGCGATGCGCTCAAGCAACTGACGCGAAAACTCGCACTGGTCTGGAGTCGACGCGTGACCCATATCCGCCCCACCGCCCACGCGCTTGCCCAGCGACTGGCCAAGGCGCTCAAGGTTTAAAAGACCTTCGTTGCTATTAACCCACGCTCGCTCCCGGCGCATTTCCGCGCATGCTCGTTTGGCAAACCTGGTCTTCATGCAAACGTCACTCCACCTCGCGCAGACCGTTCGTTTGTTATGCGCTCCGCCGCGCAGCCTCGGCGTGGCCGTGAAATTGATGCTCGGCCTGCTCGTCGCCGCCACCGCCACGGCGCAGGCAAAAGACACCGTGATCGTGCTTCACGGGCTTGGCCGGACGCCGCTTTCGATGAGTCGGGTCGCGCACGATCTGCGTGATCAGGGCTACACCGTGCAAAATCTCGCGTATCCATCCCAACGCGACGACATCCGCACGCTCGCCGACGCGACGCTCGGCCCGATCTTTGCAGGAGCGCCGGTCGACGCCCGTATCCATATCGTCACGCATTCGCTCGGCGGCATTCTGGTTCGGCAATACCTTCACGATCACGGCACGCCGGCGTCTCTCGGTCGCGTGGTCATGATTGCCCCGCCGAATTCCGGCAGCGCCATCGTGGACCGCCTGCGCGGCTGGAAAATTTACCAACACGTCAACGGTCCCGCCGGTCTGCAACTGGGCACCGATGCAGACGCCACCCCGCTCACGCTTGGGCCCGCCCCCGCCTCCGTGCAGATCGGCGTGATCGCGGGCGACCGCACGCTCAACCCGCTTTTCTCGTCCTGGCTCGAAGGCAAAGACGATGGAAAGGTCACCGTCCCCTCCACGCACCTTGCCGGGGAAACCGACCACATCACCGTCCCCTATTCGCACACCTGGCTGATGTGGCGCCGGCCCGTTTTGAACGAAATCAGCACGTTCCTTAAGACCGGCTTCTTCAGTGCCGGGCACACGACATAAAGATTGCTGATCGTTTGCGTTGAAGAGCAAATCCTCCACCTCTCGCGCATGAAACCCCTTACCCTCCTGCTGGCGGCTTCCCTCATCGCCAACGCCGCGTTCGTCGCCGCTCCGCTCCTCAGTCGCCGCACCGAAACCTCGCCGCCCACCTCGTCGGCGTCTTCGACCCGTGCAGGTAACGCTGCTTCGAAAACAAACGCCTCCCAGCAACGCGGGGCCGCCACGACCGATGTCCTCGAGGCCTTGCGCACCGACAACGTCGAGGCGTTGCGCGACTTCCTGCGCGAGGCCGGCATGCCCGACGACACCGTGCGCGCCGTGGTCACCTCGGCCATCTGGAAACGTTACAGTGAACGCATGCGAGCGCTTCAGCCCAAAGCCGACGCCACCAAACCGTGGTGGAAAGATAACAACGATTGGTATGGCAACATGACCCGCGAGCAACGCACCCAGTTGCGCACCTTGCAGCGTGAAGGCGCCGAGGAAGCCGAACGCGTTCTCGGTCCCGATAAGGCCAACGCCGGGTGGGGATGGCAGGACACGCGCTTTAATTTTATCGCCGAAGAAAAACGCAAAGACGTCCAAGAGGTGGAGCAGGATTACCAAGACCTCATTCAGGAGGTTCAGATGGACATGAATGGTTTCACCCTCCCGTCCGACGCGGAAAAGATCCGCTTTCTCCAAGAGGAGAAAATGCGCGACCTGGCCGCCGTGCTCACGCCGCAGGAGCTCGCCGATTACGATTTGCGGATGTCGAAAACCGCCCAGCAACTTCGCTGGAAAATGACGCGCTTCGACGCCTCCGAAGAGGAATACCGCAAGATCTTCGAAATCCAAAAAGCCTTCGACGCGACCCAGCAAACCGACGCGTGGGGTAATCCCATTAATCAGAGCCCCGACGGCTGGAAGAAGCGTCAGGAGAGCGAAAAGCTCGTGGCCGAGCAGATGAAGGCCGCGCTCGGCGCCGAGCGATATGCCGACTACAAGCGCTCGCAGACGCACGAATACCAACAACTCCAGGCAGCCACCAAACGACTTTCGCTCCCGCCTGAGACGGCCAGCCAAGTTTATGATCTGCGCAATGGGGTTTCCGTCGAATCCCAGAGTATTGCCGCCAACACCAACCTCGGCACAGAGCAGAAAAAACAGGCCTTGGCCGCCCTCGCCAAGAAGACCCGCGAGCAGGTCCAGACCAGTCTCGGAGCCGAGGCCGCCGAAGTTTACCTGCGGAACAGCATGCACTGGCTCAACGGCGTCGAGCAAGGCAACGTGCTCACCCTTTCCGAAGACGGCAGTCAGACCAACACCCGCCCTCTGCCCGCCGAGCCGAAAAAACCCGTCGCGAAATAGCGCCGCATTCCCATTCCCGTTCTCACCCCATGAAAGCGCTCCCTCTGCTTCTCGCCGCTTCGCTCGTTGCCAACGCCGCGCTCGTTACGGTCAACCTTCGTCGTCCGGCTGCATCCGACATGAAACCGACCCCGGCGCCGGCATCTACCGCCGCGTCTTCCGCGGGCAAAGCCGATCTCGCCAAAGCCCTTACCCAAGTCGAATTGCCCCCCGAATTGGTGGAGGCGCTCAACCACGGCGATGCGGCCACATTGCGCGACTTCCTCCGCTCCGCCGGCCTGTCCGACGACATGGTTCGCTCCATCGTGCAGATGCGGATCTGGAAAAACTACGAAGCACGCTTCAAAGCCGCGAACCCGCACCACGAATCCGATCCCAACAAACCGTGGTGGAAGGATGACCGCCGTTCTCAGGATCGCTGGAACAGCGTCACCAAGGCCCAGCGCGAAGAGTCACGCCGGCTTCAACGCGAGGTGCGCGAGGAGAGCGAACGTGTGCTCGGTCCCGACGCGAATTCCAACCGCCATCAAGATGCCCGCCTGTCGTTCCTCGCGCCTGAAAAGCGGGCGGCGCTG
>JBEVND010000305.1:0-15895 GCA_040508285.1 Rariglobus sp.
CAACTGAGCTGACGTTTTCACTTTTGTGATTTCACCCAACGCGCCGCACCCGGCGCGTTTTTTAGTGCCTTGGCGGGACGCTGCGATCCCGTTTCGGAAATATCCAGAAATCGATGTCGAAAGGATTTCACGACCGCCGATTATCGCCTGAGCCCCGCTCGCACAGCACAGCGACAAAGAACCAGTCATGAGGCGTGGCGCATGAGTTTAAATCGGCGTATCACTGCTCGGGCGCCACTATGCGGCGGCGGATGGGTGAGATCGCGATCCGCACCGCCGCTACGTTTCCTGAGTCTTGATTTTGTTTCGCAGGACTCGACCCGCTCCGCGCGGACAAAACCGCTTTAGCTCGGATTGCAATTGCACATCCGGCCCGAACGCCTTGGCGATCCATCCCAACACTGAGGTCGGTCACGGGCAGAACAGACGCGCCGACGTAGAGTAGGCTGACATCCTCCTCCCCTTAGCGGCTCCGCCACGGCAGACGGTGCCCACTTCGGCTCAACGCAGCGTTGCCAGTAGTTCCTTGGCTGTAAGTCGGCCGGATTTATCGGCAAACGGCGGTGTGGTAACTGGTCGAGGAGCGACCGGCAAGGGCGCAGGAACGGCCGTGGCCACCGTGGTATCCATCGACGTCGTGGCTGTGAGCGGAAGTTGCGAGGCCGCCGCGTTCGGACGTCCCGCAAAGGCAGCTTCTCGCGTGTTGAGATAGCTCATCGCCACTTCGCGGCTAGGACACTCCATGATCACTTGGCGAAGATAGGCGATAAATTCGTCATGATTCCCGCGCCACAAACGCCCAGAGATCCAATCGATCACTCCTGCCTTAAACGCACGCACCCGGTATTCCGGATAGATCGCGGTCAGATCCAGCAAAAGCTTTCGCGCGAGTGGCTCGATATCCTGTTTGCGATCACGCAAAGCCGGAACCTTTACGACCACGGGCACGACAAAAAGCATCTCTTCGATAAACGGGAGTTCCAACGAGCGGCCGTGTTCGTCGCAATCGGCGACGGTGAACACAAATCGCAGCGGTCGGTCGCGATCCCGGCGTCTTTTGGCCAGGCGGAGGAAGTCGAGTAATTGCCCTTGTTGCGCCGCGGGCAACAACTCCAGATCCTTGATCAAAAACGTGCGCGGCACTCCATCGTTTAAGCGGTCCAGTGACGCGGCGGTGGCGAGCCCCTCCGAAGTCACTTCGTGAAGGCTTAGCACATGGAGGTAACCATTGGGGTCGCCGCACATCGCTTGGTATTCACGGGCGATCAGCTCAAACTCACTGCCTTGTTCACCGCGCAGGATGATCCCCAACCCTTCCTGCCGCGCCTGCCAAAGTTGGGAAACCAATGCGCGCATCAACGGACTCCGCGCCACGATATGCTGCGTGCGATGCGACGAGCCTGACTGAGCACCCGCGCTGGCTTCCGCGCCTTGTTCATCCAGCGCACCGGTGGTCGGTTCTTCGCGAGGAGCTACCAGCTTGTGAATCGCCGAAATCGCCTTCTTCGGGTTGATCGGCTGCAACAGCACTTCGCTCAGACCAAGCGGAAAGAGCGGGATGATCTCCTCGACGTCGTCCTTGTTCGCGATGAGCAGAATCCGCGTATCCGGCGATAGATACCGCACCGTTTTGATAAACCCGGCCATATCGGCCGTTGCGCCCAAGGTGATCGCACACAGATCGTAAAATCGCGTTACGAGCACACGCTGAAATTCATCCGTGTCGTGACAAGACGTCACCTGTGCATCGCTGTCGGTCAATAACAGCGAAAACAGGCTGCGCAGTCGCGCATCGGGAATACATAACAGCGCTTGTGAGCTCATGGGAGAGAACTCCGTCCAGACCAGTGCGGCGGACAGGAGAAACTTAACCTGTAATTAAAAAATCAATACGGACGA
Organism: Rariglobus sp.; assembly: GCA_040508285.1. GTDB lineage: Bacteria > Verrucomicrobiota > Verrucomicrobiia > Opitutales > Opitutaceae > Rariglobus. Next base: position 1,900 of record JBEVND010000305.1, read on the forward strand.
CCGCGGAACATCCGCAGCAAGGGCTTGCCACCCTCGGGTGCTGCGGCCGCAGGTGCGGGGACTGCTGGCGGCGGTGCGGGCGCGATCACAGGAGAGGCCACGGGGAAAGGCGCGGCCGAAAAAGGCGTCGCGGTCGAACCGGTAGGGATGCGAGGCGCTAACGCAGCGGGTGCAGCCGCTGACGGTTCATTCGAAATCTCGGCCAGGGCCGCCGGAGTAAGGTGCTTCATCGCCATGTTGGTCACCATGCGAGTCGAGGCAAAGTTGGCCGTTTCGGCTGCGAGCACCAGGAGCACGGCTTGATCGGTGCGTCGGAAGAAAATCCACTTCTCCGCGAAACGAAGCAGATAGTCATCACACGGGAGGAAATTTTCATCCATCGTCTCGTAGAGGGCGGTGATGCGCCGAAGCGCGTCCGCAAACACTTCGGGAGACAAAAACGAAGGCATCCGATTCAGGAAAATCTGCCCCGAAAGACCAAACAAACACACGCCGTCCACGCCGGGGATATCCAGCACGTTGTCGAAAACTTTGTTAAGGACCATGACTGGGAAATTTTAGCTGAGGTTAAGAATCTGACGCATCTGGCTCACGATCTCGTTAACACGAGCGCGGGAGTTAAGAATGATCCCCACCACCTCGTTGTTGATCGGGATGCACACGACGGTGAGCGATTTCCCCTGGATTTGAGCTTCATGGAAATGCTCGAGACCAAAGGACTCTCCGATGAGCACGGCGATTTGCTGGAAATACACGATAACGTTGGCGAGCACATCGACCTCGTTGCCTTCCTGCTCGATGACGTCGCCCGACTCCGAACAGCGGACATACCCAATGACATTGGGCGCCTGCATGATTTGATTAATGGCCAGATTGTTTCCCATAGTGGAGATGGTGTGTCCCCGTATATACCATGCCGCGTGCCAGCTACGCCTAAACAAGGTTTTTACCCTAGTTTTACAAATTAAGGTTAAAATCGACCGCGTATCGACTTTTTGGCGACGCAGACGCTATGCGCATTTTTTCGCATCAAGGAATGCGCACAACCACCCCACCGCTATCGCCAACGCTTGGCACATTAAACGAGCCAGTTCATAAAAATCCCCCTCCCTGACTCGGTGGATAGCTATTCATTATTACCCAGCAAGAGATCGAACAGGCCAACACGCATCGCCGGGCCACTCAACAAAGACTCATTCACTTAATCCAAGGCTGGCCCCTTCCGACGTGGACCCCGCCTCGCTCCGCCCCTCGCCGCAAATCTATCGCCTGCCTAATGCCGTTTGGCACCGAACATCCCGGCGTCGTGGATGTCTTTGCGGCAGACCGTTTTCACCTTTGACACTCTCAAGCTTCGCTCGTTTGTAGTCTCAACGGCGCAGGCGTCGTCGTTATCCTCACGCACATGGCATCTAACCTATTTGGCTACTTCTCCAACGACATCGGTATCGACCTAGGCACCGCCAACACGCTCGTTTACGTCAAAGATAAGGGCATCATTCTCCGCGAGCCCAGCGTGGTCGCCCTTGATACCGTTACCCGCAAAGTCCGCGCCGTCGGTGAAGAGGCCAAGAAGATGTTGGGCCGCACTCCCGGTAACATCACCGCCATCCGCCCGATGAAAGACGGTGTGATCGCCGATTTCGACGTCACGGAGGAGATGCTCCGCTACTTCATTCGCAAGGTGCACAATAACTCCCTGCGAGTCGCCCCTCGTGTGGTGATCGCGATTCCCTCCGGCATCACCGAGGTTGAAAAACGCGCCGTCAAAGACTCCGCCACCCACGCCGGCGCCCGCGACGTGATCACGATTCCAGAACCCATGGCTGCAGCCATTGGCGTAGGCCTGCCGATCGATGAGCCCGCTGCCAACATGATCGTCGACATCGGCGGCGGCACCACCGAGATCGCCATTATCTCCCTCTCGGGCATTGTATTTTCAAAGTCGATACGCGTCGCCGGCGATGAGCTCGATAGCTCCATCGTCAACTACATGAAGCGCGCCTACAACCTCCTCATCGGTGAACGCACCGCGGAGGAGATCAAGTGCCGCATCGGGTCCGCCTATCCGCTCGACGAAGAACTCACTATGGAGGTCAAGGGCCGCGACTCCGTTGCTGGGTTGCCCAAGACCATTCACATCACTTCGCAGGAGATCCGTGAAGCGCTCAACGACCCCATCACTGCAATCGTCGATGCCGTCCGTTCCACCCTCGAGCGCTGCCCGCCCGAACTTTCCGCTGACTTGGTCGATCGTGGTTTCGTGATGGCCGGTGGCGGCGCGCTCATCCGCGGCATCGACCGCCTTCTTAGCGACAAAACGGGTCTGCCCGTGACGATCGCCGACGACCCCCTTTCCGCCGTGGCCAATGGCACGGGTGCGGTCTTGAACGACCTCAATTGGGTGCTGCAAAACGTCTGAGCATTTATGGTGAATGATTGATGATTTATGATTTGGGCCGGCTTACCGCTGTCCCGCTTGGTTCTGCTAATCATAAATCCCAAATCATAGATCATAAATTTTTCCGCCGTGCTTCCCCAGCGTATTGATCAAGCCAAACCGTTTCTCACGCTCGGCATTGCGCTGCTTGTTTGGCTGATCGTGCCCACAGCTTTTAAACGTATAGCGCGCACAGGATTTTTCGAACTGCAGGCACCGCTGGAAGTCACCGCTTCGTATGTCCGCGATATCCAGGATTTCTGGGCTCTCCGCACCCGCTCGAAGAACGAACTTATTGAAGCTGGCCGCGATCTCGCGCGATTAAACGCGGCCTACGAGTCCCGCCTGCAACAGGACGCCGCGCTCCGGGCGGAACTCGATCGTCTTGAACGCGTGCTCAAGCTTCCCACGCCCCCAGGCTTTCGCGCCGAGCCCGCTCGCGTGGTGAAACGGGATTTCTCGTCGTGGTGGCAGCAACTGGTTATCCGCAAGGGTAGTAATCACGGCATCGTCGCAGGTGCGCCCGTCATTTACGCGGGTGGCGTGGTCGGTCGCGTGCGTGAAGTTCACGCTTACACCTCGGTGGTCGAGTTGGTGAGCAGTCCCGGCGTGCGCATCGCCGCCACCGCTGAGGGCGACACCCGCCCGATCAGCTATCAAGGCGGAGTTAATCCCACCTATGGCCCGGCGATCGGCACAATCGAATACGTTCCGCTCGACGTTTTTGTGACTCCATCGACGCCCCGTCGCCTGGTCACCTCAGGACTGGGTGGCGTGTTCCCGCCCAATCTCACGGTTGGCTATATCACTCGCGTCGAGCCGAGCTCGGACGGGCTGTTCAAATCAGGTGATGTGCGCCTCGATCCTGCGTTGTCCGCCCTTACCGAAGTAACGGTCTTGGTGCCCGAAACGACTGAGTTGGCGCGTTAATCCCATGAAACGCCGGGTGCTCATCCTTACCGCCGCCGCGCTGTTGCTCGCGCTCATACTTGGGCAGATCAACCACTACCTTGCCGTCTGGCAGATGCATATCTGGTGCGGAGGATTGTTCGTGGCATTCGCGGCCCTCCGTCTCGGCTACCGCACAGGCGCGACCGCGGCATTTATTGCTGGCTTGATGCTGGATGCGGGCGAACCCGTCGCTTTCGGAACCCAAGGGTTCCTATTTATGGCGACGCATGCCGTCATCTTTACCGTGCGTGCGAGAGCGCCTCGCGATGAGACCGTCGTCGGTGTGGTCGTGGCCTTGCTGGCCAATCTCGGTCTGTTCCTTGCGTTAAGTTTCCTTCGTATCGATCCCGCCGTGGAGACCGCCCATGCGTGGATGCGCGTGTTTGCCGATCTGCTTATTTCCCAAGTCGCCCTTGCCTTGATTGCTCCCTGGTTTTTCGCCGTGCAGACAAAACTCCTGGAATGGAACGGCACCAACTTGCGCGATCTCTCGCGTCGCACAACCTGAGCCATGGCCGGCAACAGTTCTGATCGTGGCGGAGCCCTCATCGAAACCCACAAGGGCTACAATCCCCGGGTCATCGTATTCTATCTGTTTGTCGCGATCCTGCTCGTGATCCTGATCTCGGGCCTCGCTTACCAGCAACTTATTCGCTCCGACAGTTTTCACGAAAGCGAACGCATCCAAAACCTGCGACGTGTCCTTGTTCCGGGCCCGCGTGGCAACATCTACGATCGCGATGGACGGCCCCTGGTGGCCAACCGCCCGCGTTTCGCCGTGACCCTTTATCTGGGCGAGTTGCGCAAGGAATTCCGCTCCGAATACATCCGCATTCGCAAAGCGTATCGGGAAACTGGCGACAAAGACATTCCGTCCGCCTCGCAGATGGAGCGCATCGCCCGCTTCACCGTCGTCCAGCGTTACCTCGACCAGATCAACCAGGCGCTCGGTCGCGACGCGAAGCTCGATTCCAACGACCTCGACAAACATTTCCGCCAGCAACTGCTGTTGCCCTACCTGCTACTCGATGACCTGGAGCCAGTCGAATACGCGCGTCTGGTGGAGCAATTGCCGGTGAGTTCCCCGCTGCAAGTTTACGCCTCCAGCATTCGTAGTTACCCCTTGGGTTCTCTCGCGCCGCACGCGCTCGGCTATGTCACCACCAACGACGCCATCGAAGCGGCCGAAGATTTTCCCGGCGCCGAGCTCACGACGTTCAAGATGAAGGGCACCATCGGGCGCGAAGGCCTGGAGTCGCACTTTGACTCGGTGCTTCAAGGTGAAACGGGCGGCGCGATCTACCGCGTCGATCCGTCCGGCTATCGCGTCAATCCGCCGTTGTCGAAGCGTCAGCCCGTTCATGGTCAAAACCTCTCGACGTCGCTCGACGCCGATCTTCAAAAGGCCGCCGAAAAAGCGATGGCCGACACCGAACTCGCCGGAGCCGCCGCCGCCATCGATATCCGCACCGGCGAGGTGCTGGTGCTGGCCAGCAAGCACGATTACAATCTGCAGGACTTCATCCCGCGCCTCAATCACACCGCCGCCCGTGACATCAACGAGCGCGGTGCATGGATGAACCGCTCCACGCAAGGCCTGTATCCACCAGGTTCAGCCTTCAAAATCCTGACCGCCATCGCCGGCTTGCGCGCGCAAACGATCGATCCCGAGGTCACCGTCAACTGCACGGGCTATTACCAAGTCGGCGGGCGTCGTTTCCCGTGTCACGACGGCCACGCTCACGGTGAGATCAACCTCGCGACGGCAATCGAGAAAAGCTGCAACGTGTTTTTCTACAAACAAGGCCTCGATATGGGCGTCGAAGCGCTGGCCGCCGAGGCTCGCCGCCACGGCTTTGATCGCCCTACGGGCATCGAAATCTCCGAGGAGCGCCGCATGCTCATCCCTGACCCCGCGTGGAAAAAAGAACGTCGCGATGCCCGTTGGTTTCCGGGCGACACCGCCAATATGTCGATCGGCCAGGGCGACGTGCTGGTGACGCCGTTGCAGATGGCCGTCTTCACCGCGTCGGTCGCACGTGACGAGGTCATCACCGTGCCCACCTTGCTCCACGAGAAAAACCGTCCCGCGCAGCACACGCCCCGCAGCGGGCTGACGGCCGCACAATACACCGCTCTGGTGGCCGGCATGGAAGCGTGCACCGTGACGGGAACGGCAAAGGTTCTCCAGGCACCGTTCATGAAAATCCCCGGCATGCGCATCGCCGGAAAAACAGGCACCGCCCAGAAACAGACGCCCCGAGGCACCATCAACTTCGCCTGGTTCATCTGCTTTGCCCCCGTGGAGAATCCGCAGGTGGCCATCGCGGTCGTCGTGGAAGGCGACACGCCTGGCGAGGAGACTGCTGGCGGTCGTTACGCCGTTCCCATTGCTCGCGCCATTCTCAAGAAATGGGACGAAAAACAAAAGTCACCGCCTGCTTCAATGCTCATCACCGGAGCAGCCCGACCGACGCCTTGATGGGCTTCATCGCCGCGCAACGCAGCCCGCGGCGACATTAACGTTGTTGGTCCACCTTTCCCGAGATTGCCTGAGACCGCGCTGCCCCCGGATCGCTGACAGGGGTTTATTTGCAGGCGCGTTTGGCGCGTCGGAATGCGCCTTGCGGATTGGGCCAACTTTGACGCGGACCGTAGCGCAATCGCTTCAGATCGGCGAGCACTTGGGCCGCCTCGGGGTCGTCCGCGTTGAGTGAGTGCGTCGCGATTCTGCGCAACCAGCGGCCGGCCTCGCGCCGCACGGGATCGACGCCGTTGCGCGTCATGCCGCTCCGCCAACGCAGCCACCAACCGCGGCCGACCAACCTCCAGCCCAGCACCACCCCAAACCCTGTTCCGACCACCGCCACCCAAGCCACGAGGCGCGCGACATCCCACGGTTCCTGCAACCAGTCCCCGATCAATTTGAGTCGTTCGTTGATGAGCTCCTTTAGCTTTTTGGCGCGGCTCTGGATCGCGTTTTTGGCATCACGCGCCAGTTCCGCCTGGGTGTTCTGGTCAAAGTCCACGATGCGCCGATACCAGAACATACGCACCCCATCCAATTTCGACGACCAGCTGGAATCACTGATTCTCGCCAATCTCGCGTTGGCGTCTTCCTCCACGCCGGGCTGGTTGGTTGGCACATCGTTGCCCGGCGTCGGGTCGACGCGCACCCAGCCCTTTACCTTTTCATCGAAGATCTCGCACCAGGCATGCGCATCCGAATTACGGATACTAAGGTGATTACTGCCGGCATTCCACGTGCCGCCCCGAAAGCCTGTGACCATGCGAGTGGGATAACCCGCAGAACGTGCCAGCACCGTAAAGGCACCGGCGAACAATTCACAGTGCCCAGGTTCGCTCGAGGCCATCCAGCGCACCAGTTGATCGCCGTCTCCCGGCCCGATGTTCATCTGCAACGAATAGGAATGGTTCTGCGCGAGCCACCGGCTGGCACGCGCGGCAAAGGCCGTCGCATCTCCCGGCGGCGCATCGATCGCACGCACCCAGCCCGAAAGTTTTTCAAGATCCGCTTCGCCAAGACTGAGGTTGAGAAACGTGGGTGGCAGCAAGGGAGAGCCGTTCCGGTCTCCTTGATCTTCGGGCATGCCGTCGTGCATAGCCACCGACTCGCGCCATTGCACGATCTCGGGTTTCCCCAAGGTCGCCTCGTAGCGCATGCCCTCGACACGATAGGCAAACATTTTGGCGGGCGTGCGCTCGAGGCGCAGCATCCGATACTCGTCGTTGATCGCATAGTCTTGCGAACCACCGTTGAACTGAACCTGGCGAAAACTCCCCAGTAGCGGCAGGTAACGTGAAAGCCCGCCCTCGAGATAAAAGGTCCACATCACGTCGCCCGAACGGGGTCGCGAGCTTCCCGTGACAGTCGAGGCCTTGCGCTTTTGGGCGAGCATCTGGTTGGCCAATTCCCTCGACGTTCCGAATTGACCGTCCTCGTAGGAATCCAGCACAAGCATGCGCCAGTAGGGAGAGTCCGGAATCGCCCGCGGATCCGACACCTCCACACGAAGCGCCACACTCGTGTCCTCCTGGATTTTGGTCACATCGCCAAACCGAACGTTTTCGCTGAAGCCGGTTTTCGACTCTTTGCGCATCAAGTTATCGAGGAAAAAACTATTCCCGATTTCAAAGCGAGGCAGCGCGAAAAACAGCAGTGCCGAGAACGCCAACACGCCGGTAAACAAGCCCGAGGCCAACATCGCCACGCGCCAGTCCGTGGCCTCACGCAATCTCCGTGCGAGTCGTCGCCATTCGGAGCGCATCCAGGCAGGAGGCTCGGTCGACGCTGTGGGCGTCGGCGCGCTCCCGACGACCGGAGACTGCCCTGCTTCCGCCGAATCGATCAGCGTGATTAGCAGCAGGAACACCAACGTGCATGCGGTGAAAAGCAGGATTTGCGGGGCAAAAGCCAGTGACACCGAGATCACCCCCGCGACAACTACGAGGAACAATCCCAGCACGATCAGCTGGAGATCGTCGCGACGTTTTCGCGGCGTGATCGCACGGTAAAAAACCAGCATCAGAGCCAGGCGGATCATCGCGGGCAGTGGATCGCGATGGAGATAAAAATCCGTCGCGAACAACGCCACGAACAAGGGGAACGCCAGCCGGTGTGCCCAGCGTGGCACACGTAGCGTCAGCGAAGGCCAGCGCAACACGATCGGCACTGCCACCGTGATCAATACCAGCCAGAGCGAGGCCTCCACATCCATGTAGAGAACCGTCCACGCGGAGAGCAGCGCGAGCGCGCCGCCCATGATCCACTTGAGCTGATAAAGCTCGGAGAGGCTAAGCTGAGGCCGCTTTTTGTCCATCGACGTAGGCGAGCACGCCCCGCGACCCGTCGGGCGCGAAAGTCATGACATTGTTCCGAAGCCCCGTGGCCGTGGCTCCGGATGGTTGATAAGCGAGCGGTCCGGGTGCCACGCGAGCGAGCCGGTCCAGAAAATGTTCGAGGTCCTGCATGCGACGAACCGGCAGCGGCGCGTCATCATCGATCGAGATGGACGACAGGCGGCCCGCTCGAAACAGGTCGTCCGCCATCGTCCCTGCGAGACTGCACATGAGTTCAAACTGTTCAGGCCTCGGCCAGGCGGCGGCGGAGGTCTGCACCCATAATGAAAACCCGACCTGCGTCTCGGCAGCATATTGCCGCACCATCAAACGCCGCAAGCGCGCGCTGGCTTTCCAATGCACCAGCCTATTCGAGTCGCCGCGCGCGTAGTTTCTCAATGCCAGCAAATCGCCGCCCTGCCCCACGCGAGTCGAGCGCTCGACGTGTCCTGGTTGATGCCACGACACCAGCGGAAACCGCTGATACTCCACCGTGGCCGGCCACACGAGTGCCTCACTCTTGAGTTCGCTGCCCACCATTTTTTTCAAGAAGCCAAAGGGAAACAGAGATCCCGCCGTCAGGAGTTCGACTTTGAACTGACCGCGCGTGGTCGGCTTGAATGTCCAATCCAGCGAAGTCGTGTCCTGCGCATCCAACCGCTCACGCAACGGCAGGCGAACGGCTTTTTTCCCGCCCGTCATGTTGACCTCAAACCAAATCCCATAAGCCGGAATCACATGACGACGATTGTGCAACTCGATCGACAGCGTGTGATCCCGCCCCACGCGCAAGGGCGGCTGCAAGCGCAGGCGCCACGCCAGGTTTTTCAAGTTAAGCCACGAGAGCAGCCCGCCAAAAACCAAACACGCCAGCAACAACGAGAGCGTGATAAACAGAATGTTGTTCGCCGTGTTGTAGGCTGCCGCGCCGATGCCCATCGCAACCGCGATCACGATGCCACCGGGCAACGTCAACAGCAGCCGGTTGCCGCGATACGGATAAACCAGCGACCACATGAACGCCCGCCAACGATAGCTGCGCGTCCGTTCTTTGCGCGCCGACGTGGTTTGCCACGCGGTGACCGCAGCCCCGGCCTCCGCCGGACGCGCGATCACGGCGGTGCGCGGTGCGCGAATCGAATTAGGGGCGGACAACGACATGACGGCGACCTGCGTCAGACCGGCGACTGCAGGCTGCCCACGATGCGGCGCAGCGCCGCAGTGATCGCCCGGCGCTCTTCCATCGGATCCGAACTCTGGCGCAGCAGCGAAAGCCGATGCGCGAGCACCGGCACCACCAGTTCCTGCACATCCTCGGGCATCACAAAATCGCGCCCCGAGAGCAGCGCCCGCGCTTGCGCCGCATGCTTGAGGGCCAGACTGCCGCGCACAGAGATACCGGCCTTGAACTCGGCCTCGGTGCGGGTCGCGCCGATTATTTTCAAAATATATTCCAGCACGGTGTCCTCGATGAATACCTGTTGAGAAATCTCCTGGAGGTGCAGCACCTGATCGCGCGTGGCCACCGCGTTGAGCGCGATAGCGTCGTAGGAATTGCGGGTCGACCGAAGAATATCCAATTCGTCCGCCTCCTTTGGATAGCCCATGTGGAGCCGCATCAGAAAGCGGTCCATCTGGCTTTCCGGTAGCGGAAAGGTGCCTTCGTAATCCACCGGATTTTGCGTCGCGAAAACCATGAACGGCGAACCCACATCGTGCGGCTCGCCATCGATCGTGACCTTGGCGCGATCCATCACCTCGAGCAGCGCGGACTGGGTTTTAGGTGTCGCGCGATTGATCTCGTCGGCAAGCACGACATTGGCGAACACCGGGCCCTTTTTAAAAACGAATCGCTTTTCCTGATCGTCGTAAATCGACACGCCCGTGACATCCGAAGGCAGCAGGTCGCTGGTAAATTGAATACGCGCAAACGCGCAGTCCATGGAGCGCGCCAACGAGTAGGCCAGCGTGGTTTTTCCCACGCCCGGAAGGTCCTCGATCAGCGGATGCCCGGCCGCGACGAGACAGATCAAAACCTGGTCGATTACCTCATCTTTGCCCTTGATCGTCTGCCGCATGCTGGTGCGAAGGCGGTCGAGGGTTTGTTTGGCATCGGTAACCGCGGGGCCGGAGACGAAGTCGCTCATGGGGTCAGTTTGGGGATGTGATCCGTTGCGTCAACGAACACGCCGCGTTCGTTCCATAAAAATACGCACACAAACCCCTGAGGGCTTTTCCTCACTCAGTGCGCCACGCGCGATCGAATTCACGCTCGACCGCGAGCGAACGCCCAAACGCAAACGGACTAGCCCAACAACTTAATCAGCGCCGAAAAATCTTCATCGGCATATCCCGCGCGCTCGGCCGCTGCGAGCCGGTCGCGCACCGCATCGAGCACGGGGAAATCTTCACAACCGTTGATGCGTGAGGCGAGGCGCACGTCTTTTAACATGTGTTTCACTGAAAACTGCGGCGAGAAATCGCCCGCACGCAGCTTCGGCTCCTTGAGTTTCGTCAGCCCTGAGTAACCCGCATTTTTTCCCAGCGCGCCAAAAAACACGTCGTCCGCGATGCCTGCGCGGCGCGCTAGCACGAGCGCTTCGCTCAACGCCTGCATCTGCACCGCGAGATTCAGGTTCATCGCGAGTTTCAAGGTCGCCGCCTGTTTGTGATCGCCGATGTGAATTCGCGATACCGATACCAATTCCAAGAGTGGCAAAACCTCGGCGATCAGCCCTGCGTCGCCCCCCAGATAAAACACACTCTGCTTCTGCTCCGCCGCCGGCTTGCTGCCGGTAAAGGGCGCTTCAAGATACCGCGCACCCGTGGCGATCACTTGCGAGCGAAACTTGTCGCTGCTTTGCGGATCGATCGTGCTCGACTGCACCACGATTTTCCCCGGCCCCAGCGCAGGCACAATCTGCTCGATCACCCCACACACTGCCACCGGATCCGCGACTACGATCTGCACCACATCAGCGGCGCGCGCCACGGCTTCCGCCGACGCCTGCCACTGCGGGAAGTCGGGTTGCGCCGTGCGATTCCACGCACCGGCCAAGACACCCGCCGCCGCGTAGTGTCGTGCCCAAACTCCACCAATGATTCCCAAGCCAATGACGCCAATTTTCATAAGTTTTGTTTTCGTGTGTGCGACTGTTTCGAGTGTGGTTCGTATCCCGAAGGCCAAGCTTTGCGCCGTGCTGCGCATCAGCTCAAAATTTCCAACAACCGGGCGAACACTCCGTTCACTTTCGCCTGATTGTCTTTCACCAGATCCTTAAACTTCGCGAAGTCGATCTTCTCGCCCATTAAACCGTTCGCGTAGTTATCAACGATCGCGAACGAGTTGTAGTTAAGCCCGCGTTCGGTGCACAGGTCGGCCTCATGCGCCAAGGTCATTCCGACCACGTCGCTCCAGTCTTTGATGATGCGGATCTCGGCCTTCGTTTCGAAACGCGGTCCGCGCATCTGCACGTAAACCTTGCCGGTCTCCACCTGAAACGCCGGTCCCAGCTTCGCGACGAGCATCGGGATCAGGTTGTTCGCGATTCCCGGCGCGCCGCCCTTGAGTTCCTCGTCGAAGTAAGTCGCCGGCCCCTGCTGCAACGCCACATAGTCCGCGCACGAAACCAGCGTTCCCGGCGTCAGCTCCGGCTTGAGCGAGCCGACCGAATTCAAGGAAACGACATCTGTGAAACCCAGCGTTGCCAGCGCCTGCACGTTGGCGCGGTAGTTGATCGCGTGCGGCGGCAGCGGCAGGCCGAAGCCGTGTCGGTTCAATAGCAGGTGATCGCCACGCTTCTTATAATGCACCACGCCGTATTTAGTCTCGACGCTGCCCACCTCCCACCCCGAGAACAGCGGGGAATTGACGATGCTTGTCCCACTGATGAAGGCGATTCTCATGCAGCGACTCACGCGACGGGCCTCCGCGTTGACAATGCGAAACCGCTTCCCGCACCTCGTGTCGTCGTGCGCACTCGCCGGCGTTGTCCTGCTCGCCACCGGCTGTTCCACGCCCGGCCCCACGCACGCCTACCTCGCGAGTCGCGCTGAAGACCCGATCATCGACGTGCTGCCCGGTTCGCCCGAGGTCGAAATCCCGAGCTACCTCGCTTCGGTCAACGAACTCTACGGCATCGCCTACGATCCGTTTACCGACCACCTTTTCTTACGCGTTTTCCCTGGTGACTTTGTTCGCGTGATCGACCGTCCTGCGCGCAAAATCAAACGCGGTTTCATCGTCAAAAATCTTCCGTTGGGTCGCGGTGATCTCGCGATCCGCTCCAGCGATCGCCACCTGTTCTTTGCCCACCCGACCGAGGGCGCGGTGATTGAAACCAACCTCAACGGAGTGATCGTCCGCACGCTCGCACTGGAGCACATGCAAGGCCCGCCCGCCGGCGTGGCTTACGATCAGAAAAACAACCTGCTCTTCATCCTCAAGGGCGGTGATCTCGCCCACGTGGGCACCTACGATCTCACCGGAAAACGAATCGCCGGCGTGGCGCTTGATCGCAACGTGCGCCTCACCTCGCTCGCTTATGACTCGAGCGCCGCAGAGTTCTACGTGCCACTCGCCGACGAAGCCTCCATCGGCATTTTCCATCTCAACGGCCACCTCCTGAGAACGCTGCCCGCGGCTGACGGAGCCGCCCGCGACTTTGTTGACGTCGGCCAGCGTTCGCTCCTCCGCCTTTTCTGATTTTCTCCATGCCACTCGTAGACAAACCGCTCTCCGAACTTCGCACCTATCAGGGCCGCAACCCGCGTCCTGCCGACTTCGACGCCTATTGGTCCGAAGCGCTTCGTGACCTCGACGCCACTCCGCCCAATCCACAACTCATCCCGAGCACGGCCATAGCGCCCAAAGGCGTGGAGTGCTTCGATCTCTGGTTCACCGGTGCCGGTGGCGCGCGGATCTACGCCAAATATCTCCGTCCCGTCGGAGCGAAAAACGCCCCCTCCGTTCTTCAATTTCATGGTTACTCCGGCAACGGTGGCGACTGGGCCGGCAAAGTCGGCTACGCCAGCCAGGGCTTCTGCGTGGCGGCGATGGACGCCCGCGGCCAAGGCGGTCGCTCGCAGGACAACGGCAGCGTCATGGGCAACACCCTGCGCGGCCACATCATCCGCGGCCTCGATGACCCCAATCCGCACAATCTCCTTTTCCGTAATATTTTTCTGGATACCGCGCAGCTTGCCCGCGCCGTGATGAGCCTGCCCGAGGTCGACGCCACGCGCGTCGGCGCCATGGGCGGTTCCCAAGGCGGTGCGCTCACCATCGCCTGCGCCGCGCTCGAACCGCGCATCAAACGCGCGTCGACCGTTTTCCCGTTTCTTTGCGACTACCAGCGCGTCTGGGAAATGGATCAGGCCAAGGACGCCTACGCGGAGTTGAAGGATTACTTCCGCCTCTTCGACCCGCGGCACGAACGCGAGGACGAGATCTTCACCAAGCTCGGCTACATCGACCTCCAGCATCTTGCCCCGCGCATCAAGGGCGAGGTGCTCATGTTCACCGGTCTCGTCGACACGATCTGCCCGCCGAGCACGCAGTTTGCGGCCTACAACAAGATCACGGCCAAGAAGGACGTCGTGATCTATCCCGACTTCGGCCACGAGAACCTGCCGGGCGAGAGCGATCGCACGTTCAACTTCATGCTCGGGCTCTGAGCCGACGTTTGCCCGTATCGGCGCACGTTAACTCACCGCGGCCGCTCGCCAGCCCGGATCACTGAGCCG
>JBEVND010000314.1:0-3783 GCA_040508285.1 Rariglobus sp.
GAACTGACAACTCACGAGATGAAGCCGAAGCACTTGTCCTCGTTTAGCTGTCTTCGAGCTTCACGTTTTGCTTCTGCAAGAAGGGAACTAGCTCGGCTACGCCGAAGTCGGCCAGGATCTTGCCGTGCCAGTCCAGCGTGGGCACGCGCGGCTGGTTGGACTTGCGCTTCATTTCTTCATACGCGTCGGCGTCTTCCGTCACGTTGATCTCACGGTAGCCAATGCCGTGTTCGCCCAGGAACGCGGTCACTTCGTTGCACCACGGGCAGCCGGGCTTGATGTAGAGGAGCGGAAGAGGAAGCGGAGGTTTTGTGGTCATTTCGGTAAGGGGATGAGCGTTAAAAAGAGAGTGCTCAACAAGCGGTCAAAGTTCCTGCGTGCAACCGTGTTGCCGAATCATTTATCGCCTCACCTCGTCGAGAGCAAACAACGAAGCCAACGCCTCAACGACGGTTGCGGATGAGGATGCTGTAACCTTCCATCTGCGGGCGTTCGGATTCGAAGGAGACGATGATCTTGCCCTGTTTTTCAAGCAAAGGCAGCAGTTTGAACTTCACGCCTTTTTCCTCAGGCACGGGGCGAAACTCGCACGCGCCTTCGGCCTGAATCCGCGAATCGCCCAGGTTGCCGACTTCGACCCACACGCGCAGGCGGCCATCGGTCAACGGGTGGATTTCCACGCGCTCCACTTTGTATCGGGAACTCACTACAATGCATTGCTTGAGATCCTTGGGGCTGAGAACGAGGCCGCTCCAGTTGGCCACCGTGAAGCCGGGCGCATGGCGAAAGGCGCTTTGCATCAACACCTGGTGCTGTTGGCCGCCTTTGAGCAGGCGATCGCGCGCTTCCAACGCGGCCTCGGTCCGCTCAGGCAGAACATCGGCAGGAACGGTCGGGGCCACCACGGGGCCCGCGGGCGCGGTCACGACAACAGGCGGCGGAGCCGGTGCAGGTGCCGGTTTCGACTGGCAGCCGGCGAGCAACACGAGGAGGGCGAGCGGCAGAAAAATTCGCATGGAAAGAGGGAAAAACCTGAAGCCACCAAGGCGCCGGTTTCCTCCTTCACCTCACGCTCTCACCCGAAGCGCGTCGAGCCTGTTTTGCCGTTCAGCGAGCAACTACTTACGAGCGAGATGAGATCGTTTGATTCACCCGCGTCGGTCACATTGAAGCCGAACAACGAGTAGCCTTAAATGGTCGTGACCGAGGCGAGGTTGAAATCGGACAGATTGAAGACCACGCTTCGCTTCTCCGGCTTCTAAAGCCCAGCCGCTCCGCCGGAGAAACCGCTTTTCTTTTTAACCGCCATCCAATCCCTTCCTGAACGTGGTTAGCTACTTCCGCCGAAAATGGTCCAACCTCCAAGAGTGGTGGCACTTCACCACCGAGATGAATCGCGACCTGATCAAATCGGGCTCCGCCATCCTGGTCGTGCTCGTGATCGCGAGCGCCGTGTGGGTTTTCGGCAAACCGTTTTGGCAAAAGTGGCGGCAAGATCGCGCGCTCGCCCAAGTTGAGGAATTTGCCGGTCGCAACGATTACCGCAGCGCCTTGCTCGCCCTGCGCCGTGCCACCGAAATCGATCCCAACGACTTTCGCGTCTGGCGCGAGGCGGCGGAGTTCCTCGCTAAAATTGGTTCACCCGAAGCGGTCGTCGCTCGCCAGAATCTCACCCGAATCGCGCCCGACGACATCAGCCTGCGCATCGCTCTCGTGACCGAAGCGCTTCGTTTCGGCGACGTCTCGACGGCTCAGAGTGGCGTCACCGCGCTCGAACAAGCCAGCCGGCGCGACGCCGCGTTTCACCGGCTCGCCGCCGCCGTGTCGCTCGCGATGGGACGGTCGGCGGAGTTTGAACAACACCTCGTCTCACTCGTTGAAGCCGACCCGGCCGACCTCGCGTCACGTTTCAATCTCGCGGCCTTGCGCCTCTGGAGCGTCGATGCAGAGAAGTCTCGCCAGGCCTACCCCGCCCTCATCGCCCTCGGCAATGAGCCCACGGTGCGCGTGCGGGCCTCGCTGGAGCGGCTGAAGTTTGCTGCTGCTTCGCGTGAAGCGGCCAAAGTCGACTCCGAGGTCGCGCTGCTCGTGCCGCAGCTGAACCCGGCACTCGCCGGCACGTTGCTTAAACGTGACACCCCCAATGAGCCGCCCGGCTGGGATGCGTTATTGGACGCACTCAAAGTCGCCTCGGCTGGCAATCCCGGAGACGCCACGTTGCTCGCGCTGTGGCTCAACGACCTTGGTCTCGGCACCCGTGCACTCACGTGGCTCGACACTCTGCCTGCCGCCGTGCGGGCCGATGCGCAACTCGCCGCTGCCGAGGCCGACATCGCTGCCCGCGTCAACGATCTGCCGCGCCTCCGCAATTCCCTCGCCACTCGCGCGTGGGGACAAATTCCCGAGGAAGCCATCAACCTCGCAATCGCCGCACGCGTCCAACAGATGCGCTTCGGCGAGGTGCGCGCGCGCCCGACTTGGGACGACGCAGTGTCCACCTCGACCGAGACCCTCGCCGGCCTGCGTATGCTTGCCCGGCTCGGCGGCATCTGGCGCGACAGCGATGGCACCGAACGCGCCCTGCAAGTCATCGTGGACCGCTACCCTCGCGAATACTGGGCCTGCGAGGCGTTGCGCGTGCGTTATGCTTCGCGCAACGACTTGGAAAAGCTCTGGCAACTTTACCAATCCTGGGCGCCCCGCACGCCCGAAAACATCCCGGTCCAGCAAACGTGGATCATGCTTGGCAGCCTTCTGAAAAAGAGCAGCCCTCGCCAACTCGAGCGCGCCGCCGAGCTCTACCAGCAAGCCGGCCCCAGGCCTGAGACCGCCACGGCACTCGCCTACGTGTCGGCACTCTGGAGTGCTGGGAAAATCAACGAGGCCGCCACCGTATCCGCGCGTCTCCCCGAGGCCGTGCGCAAGGAACCGCGTGTTCTCCTATGGCTCGCCATCATCGCGGCGGAGCAAGACCGCGCCGACGACCTTAACGCGTCTCTCACCGCCCTGCCGCGCAAGGCCCTGTTACGCGAAGAACAACAGGTGCTCGACTCCACACTTGCAGCTCGCGAACGCCGCCAAACCGCTCTCCGCAGAGCCGAGGCCGCCAAGAAAGCACCCCAAGTCTCCCCGCCGGCTAGACCACAGCCTGATGCCTCCGAGCCGGACCCAAAGCCGGCGCCTACCACGCCATCGCAACCGACGTTGCCTGCGGTGAGCCCATCACCAGCCCCGTCGCCCTCACCTGCCTCGCGTTGATCGAGTCCGACAAGCCGACCGACAAGCTTCCCGGGTTAGGCTGCGAGTTCAGCTTTGCTCCGGCCAATGTTCGAGAAACGCCATCTGCGCCTCGCGATCAGGGACCTCTTCATAACCGTCCCGCGTGAGAAAGCGCAGCGGGTAACCGGTTTCCAATGCGTTGACCGTGACCGTCGTGGCCTCGACGTCGAACGTGGCACGCCACGCGCCGCAGCCGATTTCAAAACCGCCTGTAGCACGTTTTCGGATACGCCGCGTGCGATGCACCGACGGATCACGCGAGAGCAACTCCACGAGCCGCGGCACGAAATCCACCTGCCAGTTTTCTCGCAGCCAAGTCGCCTGCGTGTCGGCGAGTGGCGCCAACTTCACCTCGAAGCGCGGCGGCGTCTCCACCAACGCATCGACCTCATCGATCCAGCCCGCTTTCGCGTCGGGAAACGAATCATAAGCCGGCACGTAGGGCTTCACATCAAAGACCGGCGTGCCATCCACGAGGTCGCACGCTCCCAGTAACAACGAGCG
>JBEVND010000323.1:0-3270 GCA_040508285.1 Rariglobus sp.
CGAGGCGGCGGTTGTAGAAGGCGATGACGCGGTAGGCGTCTCGGGTGTGTTCTTGCGCGAGAGGCGGCGTTTCAAGCGCGGCGGCTCCGCGTTTAAAGGGCTGCGAGACCACGCCGAGGTAATATAGGCCGAGGTCGAGGCGGAAGGCCAACGTCATGAGCTCGAAATCGCCCATGTAGTAATACTTGTCTTTATAAATGGCGCGGAACCAGTGGTCGTAGCTGGTCGCGAAAAGCGTATTGTGCTTCTCGATACGCGGGGCTTTGGGCCGGCCGCGGAGGGAGAGGTCGATCAACGCGGCGGCGGCGGTGGTCGTGTAGGAAATCCAGTCCATGCCGGGTGAATAAAACGGGTCGATGAAGCCCGCAGCGTCGCCGACGAGCACGAAGCCGTCGCCGGCAAAGGTGGACGAACTCCACGCGAGGTTGCGGCGGAAATGCACGTCGCCTTCCTGCCACGTGGCTTCGCCGAATATTTCGCGGGCGACGGGATGCTCCATGAGCATGTCGCGCAGGCGCTGGCCGAGGGATGGACCTTCGGGGAGATCGACGAGGCGCTGGTCAAACACAACGCCGATGCTCACGTCGCCGCCCTTGAGCGGGATCATCCACGCCCACCAGCCGCGGCCGACGAGGTGGTTGGTGGCGTTGAAGCGGAGGGCCTTGGTGCGACGCGACCAGGCGGGGAATTTTTCGGCGAGTTCGCGCGAGTCCCAGTTTTTAACGCCGGACCAGCGACTCCAGGCGGAGGCGATGGGGTGTTCGTTGTTGGGCTGGAACCACTGGTTTTTGCGCGCGAGGAGGGCAACCACGCCCGAGGCGTCGACGACCCAGCGGGCGGTGGCGACGCCGGTGCGGCCGTCGTCGGCGGACCACGAGACGGATTGTTGTCCGCCGGCCTCAAGTTTCACGTCGGTCACGCGAGCGGGGCGCAGGAGCTCCACGCCGGCGGCGACGGTGCGGGCGAGGAGTTCTTCGTCGAGCACGGCGCGGTCGACCTGATAACCGGGCAGACGGACGTTGTAGCCGGGGCCGGTTTCGCTGCACGTGTCGAGAGAGGTGGCGTGTTCGTTGTTAAACCAGAAACGCAGGCCCTGTTTGGTGAGGTGTTTCTCGTGCAGGTGATCGGTGAGATCGAGCACGCGACCGAGGAAATAGCTGCTCACCTCGACGGTGGACTCGCCGACGCGGCGTTTAAAGGCGTCGCTACGCTCGATGATGAGGATGCGCAGGCGAGGATTGCGGCGGCGAAGTTGCCACGCGGTGGCCGCGCCGGAAAGCGCGCCGCCGATCACAACGACATCCCACGCGGGGGCCGCATCGGCCGGGGTGGCGGTGCTCATGCGGAGGAAACGGCGGCCGCAGGAGGCAAGGCACCGCTGCGCAGATCAGGCACGAGGCGCAACTTTCCTTGGAGGCGGCAGACGATGAGGAAAATCTTAAACCGCCACCACATGCCCCACGTCATGTGCGCGTGGCCGGCGACGATCGAGGTGATGGCGGGCCCGAGGCCCATCGGCGGCTGCTTGCACATGAAGACGGAGAAACTGTCGTTGTCGTAGAATGCGTGGATGAGTTTCCCGAAGACGCCAGCGTGGCTTTTCACGGCGCGGCTGTAACGGCGGCATTCGGACGGGGTGAGCGCGCGGTTTTCCTCGTGGGCGCGGATAATCATCTCGGCGGCGAGCTTGGCGGAATAGCAGGCCATATAAACGCCCGACGAAAAGATCGGATCGAAGAAGCCGCCTGCGTCGCCCGCCATCACAAAGCGGTCGGCGGCGAGTTCACGGCGGAAATAACTGTAGTCGGCCGTCACGTGGAACTCGATGACCGCCTCGGCGCCAGCCATGAGTTCGGTGAGCTTGGCGGACGAAGCGACGGACTCGTTGAAGAAATCGGCGGGTGTCGACTTCGAGCGACGCATCGCCTCGGACGTCGTGACGAGCCCGACGGAGGTGCGTTCGGCATCGATCGGAATGATCCAGAACCAACCCTCGGCGAGCCGCACGATGACGGTGTGGCCGGCGGCGAGGCCGGAGGGACGCGCGACGTTTTTAAAGTGGCTGTAGATCGCGAGGCGGCGCGGAAAACGCGCGGGCTCCATCTCGCGTTTGAGCTGGCTGGGGAAAAATAAATCGCGTCCGCCGGCGTCGATGACCCAGCGGGCGGTGACGCTGGTCTCGCCACCCGCGGCGGAGACGAGCGTGACGCGGTGACCGTTGGCCTCGCTGGCGACGCCGCGCACGGTGATGCCGGTGTGAACCTGCGCGCCGGATTCGCGGGCGTGATCGGCGAGAATCGCATCGAAGCGCGCACGCTCGACCTGATACGTGCTGTCGAGGCCCGGAATGAGGCCGTTGGAGAAGATCACTTCCTTGTCCGCGGAGCCGTCGGCGAGATGGAAACTCGCGCCGAATTTAGGAATGAAACCAGCCGCTTCGATCTTGGGCCACACGCCGGTTTCGCGAAGGAGGGCGTTGCCGTGCGGCAGGAGGGATTCGCCGATGCGGAAACGAGGGAAGTTTTCCTTCTCGATGATGATCGTCTTGAGGCCGGCGGCGGCGGTGCGCGTGGCGGCGGAACTGCCGGCGGGGCCGGCGCCGATCACCAGCACGTCGTAGTCGTAGTGCGTTTCGTTCATGCGGACGGATTAGCTGACGTATTTCTGGACGATGGGAATGCGGCGACCGACGCCGAAGGCGAGCGGCGTGATCTTCAAGCCGGGCGCCATTTGCTTCCGCTTGTATTCGTTGAGATCGACCTTGCGGATGATGTCTTTGACGACGGCTTCGTCGAAGCCTTGGGCGATGAGATCGCGGCGGGAAAGTCCCTCCTCGACGTAGCCGCGCAAGAGCGCGTCGAGCACATCGTAGGGCGGCAACGTGTCTTGATCAACCTGGTCGGGGCGAAGCTCGGCGCTCGGGGGCTTCTCGATGGTGTTGACGGGGATGATTTCGCGCTCCCGGTTGATCCAGCGACAGAGGTCGTAGACCTGCGTTTTGAAGACGTCGCTGATGACGGCGAGGCCGCCGCACATGTCGCCGTAGAGCGTGCAATAGCCGACGGCGACCTCGCTCTTGTTGCCGGTGGTGAGGAGGAGCGCGCCAAATTTGTTGGAAAGCGCCATCATCACGACGCCGCGCACGCGGGCCTGAATGTTTTCCTCGGTCACGTCTTTGGCGAGGCCGGCGAAAACGGGGCCCAGCGATTTCTCGGCGGAGGCAACAGTGTCGGCGATGGCGATCGTCTCGAAGCGGATGCCGAGGTTGCG
>JBEVND010000348.1:0-4338 GCA_040508285.1 Rariglobus sp.
CGGGATGTAGTCGTGCGGCGGCTGGCCGAGGGAAACGAGCGGCACTTCGCCCAGGCAGGTTTTGCGGCTGAGGAAGCGGTAACGCGCGAACGGGTTCAGAAACTTGGCGTAACCGCAGCCATGCAGCACGTAGATGGCGCGCGCCTTTTGTTGGATGGGAATCGTGAGCTTATCGGGAAGCTTTTGGGAATTGCCCGTGGTGTTGACCGCAGAGTGAAAAACGATGGCGCCACCATCCGAGCGACGAGCGCCGCCGAGGATGTTGAACGGCACGCCGTGGATTTCGTGGGGGCCTGGCAGGAAATGCTTGAGTGGCAAATCACCGAGCCAGCCGCGGCGGAAGTTGAGCGGACGATTGACCAGTGCGCTCAAGTCGATCGGCGCGAAGAGAGCGCGCTCGGAGATGGAAGCCTTGGCGGCGAGCGGATAGGCCATGCGCAGGCACGACTCGAGGGCTCGGGCGACTTCCGCTTGAGGCTGGATCCGCGTCGGTGAAACGGGTGCTTCGCTCGCAGCCGTGTTGCCGGTCGGAGCGCCGGGGATGCCCGCCGAAGACGAGGCCGACTTGGACGAGTTGCGCTGGAAGAACTGGGACTGGATCAACACGCAGCACGGCGGCGGGAGGATGCTGGTGATTTTCTTTCGGCGGATCGCGCGTTGGGCCAGGTTGAACGCCGTCTCCTGCATCAGCGCGATGTCCAGGCTCACGCTGGTGACAGTGGGCGTGGAGAGGGCGGGGGATTTGGCGCCGCCGATAAAGATAAGCGACAAGTCCGCCGGCACGGGGCGGCCTTTTTGGCTGAGCTGGTCGAGGAGCAGTTGGATGTTGTGATCCAGCCCGGAGAACACGACCAACGCGGTCGCGGATTTCCACGACGTGACGAGCAACTCGGCGACGTCGATGGCCTCTTCCTTGAGGCGGGCGTTGCTTTGGAGGTAGATGCGGCTGGCCGAATCGGGGAGCTGATAGCGCTTACAAATCTGCTCCCACGCGTAAAGAATGGCGGTGGCGCCGGCGTTGTTGGGGGGCGCGGTCACGAAACCGATCTCGCGGTGGCCGAGTGAGGTCAGGTGATTAAACGCGACATCGAGGTCATGCGTGTTGTCGCTGGTAACTGAATACAAATGCGACGACGTCTGCCCGATCGTTACCACGGGGATGCCGTGTTTGTGCAGGCGCATCGCCACCGGCTCCCAAAGCGACACCGGCGCGGCGTAGGGCGGATCAAAGACAACGACATCGGTGGTCCGGTTATCGAGCTGGTCGAGGACGAGGAGCGCTTCGTCGGTCGACTGCCACGGATGCATCTCGAGTTTGATGCCCATTTCCTTGGCGACTCGTTTGTAGCTGGGCAGATAAACGGAGCGCTGGGCGACGACCAGATGGCACGTGAAGGCCGTCTCAACGGGCGGCTCTCCTGCGACGAATAATTTGTAGCCCTCGCGTTCGACGCGGCCCTCGGCAATGAGGCGGGCCATCGCACGATTGAGGGCGTAGTGCTGGATGCCCAGTTGCGTAGCGAGCGCTCGCTCGGACGGAAGGCGGGTGCCGGGTTTATGCGCGGAGGTATCGAGCCATTCGCGGAGGCGGGTGTCGGCGTCGTTAACGAGTCGGCCAAAGGACATAGGGTAATGTTTAAACAACTGCCCCAAGTAGTCGTGTCAACGCGGAGATGCCGGATTGTTTAATCAAACGCCTCTAATAAAGTCCCGTCCGCTCGAAATTCCTACGCACTCAAGAGGATACATCGTATGCGTAACAGTTCGTGCTTAGCCCGCGTTGATCGTATTGCCCTCAATCCCCCCAGATCGCGTCGGCGAGTCCCCTTTTAAGCCTGCGGCCCTCCTATGAATTACGGACGCTTTGATCCTGTCGCCCACGAATACGTCGTTACCCGGCCCGATACACCTCGCGCCTGGTCCAACTACCTCGGCTCGCGCCGCTACGGCGGCATCGTGACCAATAATGCGGGTGGCTATTCGTTCACGCGTTCGCCGGCAGAAGGCCGCATCTTACGGCATCGCTACAACTCCGTTCCCGCTGAGCAACCCGGCCGCGTTTTCTACCTGCGTGATCGCAAAGACGGCGATTATTGGTCCGCTGCCTGGCAACCGGTGGGCAAACCGCTCGACCGCTACCGCACCGAGACGCGTTTTGGTCCCGGCTACGCCGAGATCACCAGCGACTATTCGGACATTCGCACCGAGTCTCTCTACTTCATTCCGCTGAATCAGGATTTTGAATACTGGCGCCTTCGCGTGACCAACACCGGCAAGAAGGCCCGCAGTTTGTCCGTCTTCGCGTGCGCTGAGTTTACGACCGAGTGGAATCTCCTCAACGACCTGCTCAATCTCCAATACACGCAATACATCGGCGAGGCATCGTGGCGCGACGGTTTCATCCGCGCCTCGTCGTGCTCACGGCTACCCGAGGACAAAGCCAACTTCGCCAACCGCGATCAATCGCGCTGGTGGTGGATGACTCTCGCCGGCGCCGAGGTGGCGGGCCACGACTGCGACCGCGAGGCGTTTTTGGGCAGTTACCGCAGTTATGATCGCCCGCTCGCGGTCGAGCGCGGCGCTTGCGGCAACAGCGCGGGTTTCTCCGACAACACGTGTGGCGTCATCCAGAGCGACCTCGACCTTGCGCCCGGCGAGACGCGCGAAGTGATCGTGCTCCTCGGCATCGGAAAAAGCGAACGCGAGGGGCGTGCGACACTCCGCAAATTCGGGACGCCCGCCGCTTGTGCACGGGAATTCACCGCGCTCAAATCCCACTGGCGCGGCCTGCTCGAGACTCTCCATGTCGAGACGCCCGATGCTGATTTCGACCACATGGCCAACACGTGGGGCGCCTACAATGCGCTGGTGACCCTCGAGTGGTCGCGGTCGTGTTCGCTCGTCTACACGGGTGAACATCGCGACGGCTTCGGTTTCCGCGACACCGTGCAGGACATGCTCGGTGTGGTCGCGATGGTGCCCGACGTCGTTCGCGAACGCCTCGTGCTTATGCTCTCGGGACAGGATGCGTCGGGTGGCGCTCAACCCGATGTGCGCCCGTGGTTGCACGTGCCCGGCAAGATGAAGTCGACGCCGCCCGAGAATTACCGGAGCGACGACTGTCTTTGGTTTTTCAATACCATTCCTGCCTACGTCGCCGAGACCGGCGATGCCTCCTTCTACGACGAAGTCGTGCCGTTTGCCGACAAGGGCAAGGCGACCGTGCTCGGGCACCTGCGCCGCGCGCTGGAGTTCAACCTCGCGCGAACTGGTCGCAACGGATTGCCCTGCGGCCTCCTCGCCGACTGGAACGATTGCCTTAAGCTCGGTTACAAGGGCGAGTCGGTCTTCGTGGCGTTCCAAGTGCGTCTCGGCCTCGCCACCTACGCCGAGATCGCCGGCGCAAAAAAGCTGACGAAGGAACGCACTTGGGCGCTGGCCGAACTCAAGAAGATCGACCGCGCCATCACCCGCACATGTTGGGATGGCAAATGGTTCATCTGGGCCATCGCCGAGGATGGCACGGTGTTTGGAACCGCGAAGGCGCGCGAAGGTCGCATTTATTTGAATACACAGTGCTGGGCGATCCTCTCCGGCTACGCCGACACGAAGCAGGCCAAGAGCGCCCTCGCATCGGTCAAGAAGCTCCTTGCTTCCGACTACGGTGTGGCGATGTGTGCACCGCCGTTTGCGAAGACGCCGGTGAAGGTGATGCGCGCCGTGTTGTTTAATCCCGGCAACAAGGAAAACGCCGGCATCTTTTCGCACACGCAAAGCTGGGCCGTGCTCGCCGAAATCATGGCCGGCGACGGCGATCAGGCCTACGCCTATTATCGTTCGTTTATGCCCTCGGCGCAGAACGATCAGATTGAAAAACGTGAGATCGAGCCCTTCGCGCATTGCCAGAGCACGCACTCGCAGTTCTCGCAGAAATTCGGCACGTCGCGCGTGCCTTGGCTGTCGGGCACGGCGTCGTGGGCCCATTACACGGCGACGAATCACATCCTCGGTCTGCGACCCGAGACCGGCGGTCTTCGTATCGATCCTTGCATCCCGAGCGGATGGCCGGGCTTCAAGGCGCGCCGTCTTTTCCGCGGTAGCGAGGTGCACATCGAAGTGCGCAATCCGTCGGGCTTGAACCGCGGTGTTTCCCACCTGCTGGTCGACGGTGTCCGCATCGACGGAAATCTTCTGCCTCTGGCGTCACTTACTCCGACCACGCGAGTGATTGCTATCATCGAAGCTTAATCGCCCAACGTATTTTTTTACCCCTATGAAAACATCCACCCTCATCACCAGTCTCGCGCTTATGCTGAGCCCGCTCGTGGCGCAGGCTCA
>JBEVND010000430.1:0-16341 GCA_040508285.1 Rariglobus sp.
ATCAAGGAAAGCGGAGGCCTGCTGAAAACAAAACCCCGCCGGCGTGAAGGCCGGCGGGGCGCGGAGGGAGAGGGACTGGCGAGGAGATTATTTGGTGATTTGGATGCGATAGAACTCTTTGCCTGCGGGGAGATCGGCTTCCCATTCGACGGGTTCGGCGCCGCTGTCGGACCAGTTTTTGAGGTCTTCGCTGGCGAGGACTTTGAGCTGGAGGACAATCTTGCCGTTTTCGCCGCGGAAGAGGCTGGTTTCGGGATGGAGGTGGGCGAGCATTTCCTCGGTGAACAGGTCGAAGCGTGTGGGGTTGGCTTTCACGTAGTCCACGATCGAGGTGTAGGTAAAGCCGGCGTGGATCGTGTCGAAGTTGGTGCGTCCATCGGCATAGGGATCGAGGTTGTGGGTGACGTATTCTTCGCGGTTGTTGATGCCGTTGCCATTGCTGTCGAGGGCCGCGTCGAAGTAGTCGGGGACACCGTTGTTGTTCGAGTCCGGCGGGTTCAGCGGGAGGTCGAAGCTGAAATCCTGCGTGGGCGTGAGGAGGAAGCCGTCGTAGATCGGTGAATACGTTTTCACCTGCACGGTGCGACCGTCGGGCTGGAACTGAAGGATGCGCAGGTAACCTTCGCCACCGAGCGTGCGCATCTGGTAGTTCGAGAGCATTTGGTGGACGGGGTTGCCGAGGTCGTTGTTATCGACGCGGTAGCCCGTGCCTGAGCCGAGCACGTGACCGTTAACGGTCAGGACGAAGTCGTGTTTGCGGACGAGTTTCTGCCAGAGCTGTTCGCCGTCGTTTTTGGTGCCGGGCGTGGTGTAGCGGTAGGGGTTGTAGTCCTGCGGATTGGCCGTGTCGGTGTAATCGTAACGCAGGTTCGTGTTGTTCATGTAAGCGTGCGTGACGAGGATGCCTTTGCGATTCGGATACTGCGTCATGACGGTGTTGGCCCAGGCGACAACCTCGTCGCGTGGCGCCCATTCGAGACACATGACGATCCAGGGCACACCACCGGCGTTGAAGAGGTGATAAGTGTTGAGCATGTTGCCCGGTTCCATCGCACCGCCGAAGGTCGGCATATTCGCATAGTTGGAATAGGGCAGGTAGTCGTTGAGCAACGTGTCACGGGTCGATGCGTTGCCACCGGGACCGTGGTCGTGGTTGCCGCTCACGAAGGCGTAGGGCATGTGGCCATCGAGCACACGAAGGGCATCGCGGGCGTTGTGCCACTCGAGCGCGGTGTTGTTGTTGGTGATGTCGCCGAGCTGGAACGTATAGCGGATGTTGTAGCGCTTGGCGTTGTCACGAACCCAACTGGTCTGCGCACGGAAGATGCCCGGGTAGTTTTGCGAATAGATCTGCGTATCCGGCAGCAGAACGAGCGACCACGCGCCGTCGGTAACCTCGCGGTCGCCGGGCTGCGGGGTGATCGTGATGGCCTGCGTCGTGCGGTCGCGAACCTTGGCGGCATAGCTGTAGAGGTTGGCAAAAAACGGCGTGCTGATCGCGGCCATCTCAACCGGGGCGACTTCAGTGCCGGTGGAGATGTCGATGATTTTGTCGAGGGCCATCGCAGAGAAAACAAAACGGCCTTGGCCGTAGGCGCCTTCCATGAGGGCGGGAAAGCGGGCGCGTTCGTCGCCGGAGAGAATCACCTCGAAACCGAAGAACATGTCGAAGGCTTCCCACACGGTGTTGGGTGCGTGGGAGCTGGTGCCGCCAAGCGTGTAGGTGAGCGTGGGGATGACGCCGGGTGTGATCGGAACGTTGGCCATCAAGGGATGGTTGGGCGCGAGCACGAAAGCCTTGGCAAAGTCGCTGTCGGTGCGGTTGACGTTTTGTGTGTCCGGAATGAATACAGGCTCGAGCTCTTTGTTATCGTTCTGAGTCATCTGCACGAGCAGGCCGGCGCGATCGATGTAGTCGTCGAGATAGCTGCCGTAGGCCGCCATGTAGGTCACGTAGTCCGGAGAGTCCGACACGAAAGAACCGAGGAAAACGAGATCGACGTCGTTCTCGGGATCGCTGCCGGGGACGAACACGGGGCGGTCGAGCGGCAAGGGCATCACGTGGAAACCGGCGCGGCGCAGCTGTTCGGCGGCACCCGCGCGGCCAATATAGCTGTCGGGCGTCTCCCATACATAGGCGGTGAGGCCGAGAGGATTTTGCGGGCCCACGGTGGCGGGCGGGTTCGGGGTATTGCCGAGATTAAAGGCGATCTGCGTGACGTCCTCATCGGGAACGGGCTCGCTGCCGACAGGGCGAGCGACGAGCTCGAGAACGCCAAGTCCGCCGTAGCTGCTGGTCGGTGAATTTGACTGGGCGCTCACGCGAACCTGCACCAGCAAGCGACCGTCGACGGTGGGTTGCACGGCCTCGATGCGAGCGATGTTGCGGTCGTTGAGCACCGCCTCGAGCTCGACGACATGGTCACCATCGAGGGCTTTTACGGTGTAGTTCGAAATGTATTTTTCGGGCAGCTTGCGGTTCGAAGACGTGAAGAATTTAACGTCATAAACGGTGGTGCCGTCGGTGTTGAGGCCGCTGAGTTCCAGCTGCACAACCGGAGAAGCAGTGATGCTGCTGGAGCGTTGGACATAGGCGAAATCGCTGGCTGCGCTGTAAACGTAAACAAGCTCACTTCCGAAGCCGTTACCCGAGGTGTGAGTGAAGGGTTGAGTGATCGCGAACTGCACACCGCCGGTGGTCGCACCCGCGGTGTTGAGCAATGGGGTCGCGACGGTGGCGGCAGTGCCGACGTAGTTGTTCCACGAACGGCCACGACGATCAGGGCTTGCCGTGGTGCGGTTGGTCGGGCCGAAGTCCACGAGATACGTGGTGACATCCGCGTAAGCAAACGAAGCACCGATGAGTGCGGCGCAGGCGAGGAAGAGTGATTTGAGTTTCATGAAAGAAGGACGGAAAGACGGAGAGAAAGGAAACGGGCGGGTCACCCGCGACGACGGCGGGCGAGCGCGGCACCCAGCGCGAATGCGCCGCCGATGAGAGCAAAGGAGGAGGGCTCGGGAATGGCGCTGCCGACGAGCGCGGTGGAGGCCATACCCGAGTCGAAATTAATGCTGCCGAAGAGTGCGGCGGTGCTGGCCGTAAAACCGTAGCTGTGGAGCGACGGATCGATTTGTGCGTTCGGTTGCGTGAGCCACGATGGATCAGTGAAGAGCGCCCATTCGCGACTGGTTCCATCGAGAGTGTTAAAGGCCCAGATAAAAAGAGCATCGCCGGGCGCGAAGACGGCGTTGTTTGCCGCCGAAAAACCGGCGTTCCATTCCGGGGTATCGGTTAAGTAAATACCGTTTTTATCGCCGGAGAGATTAATCGAAATCCACTTGTCGGCCCATTGCTCGACGTTTTCCGAGGATGCGATGAAGCCGGCTTCGAATTTGCCGAAGCGAAGTCCGAGTGTGCTCTCGGACCACGAGGCATCACCCGTGCCTTTCAAGACGATGGTGTCGTCGTAGAAGCTGTATTCCGTGGCATGAAGCGCGCCGGACATGAGCACGGAAAGGAAGAGATATTTAAGACGATTCATAAAATTCTGAGTCAAAGGCTGAGGGGAGGCGGGATGACGTATCCAGTGTCGGACTTGGCCCGTTGGATGAGCGTCATGCCCGAAGCGGGAAGGAACGCCTCGCCGGAAAAGTCTTCGCCAGTTCCTCCAAGCTGGAACCAGCTCGTGCCATTGCTGCGGAGATAGTAGGTGCGGAACGTGCCCGCGTCTGGGGCGAACAGGAGAAAGCTGTCCGCGGTCGCGGGGTTGTTGCTTCCAGACCAGCGGATGGCGGCAGGCAGGGCCGGGTCCACGACCGCACCGAGATCCTGCGGCGAGCGCTCGATTGGAAACCCGCTGGCGAATGACTGCACATCTGACGTCAGATTTTTCCTGAACGCGTTCGTGCGGACCGAGCCGAACTGGGACCACTGTTTGGATCCCGATTTGAGCCTGATTAAAACACTCACATCTGGCGGTATCACGAGGCTGGCCATGTTTTCGGCCGAACCACTGCGTCGCCATTCCACTCCGTCGGCCCGCAGGTAATACGTGGTGAAACCGGTCGGTCCGAGGACCTGAACGGCATCGCCCAGATTCGGATTGTTGCTGCCGGCGAGTGGGGGCGAAAACTGCTCTTGGAGGCCTTTCAGCGTGACATGCGGGCGAACCGCGCAACGCGCATCGATCAAGGCGTCTGAGGTCAATTCGTTGGCGGTGCTGGCCGATGATGTCGTGAGGTTTAAAACGATGCTGGCCCCGTTTCTCGTGGTCGTGGCGTCAGCGTCTATGTCGAAACGCTCGCCCTCGAGAGGCCCGCTTAGAACTTCTAAATAGTAGCGAGCGTCGGGCTTCCCGGCGAGCGCCAGGCCGATGCTGGAGGAGGACGCAGTGAAGGTCACCGACGTCGTGTCGTTTGAAGCGACCCGCCCATTGATGAGTTCCTCACCGATCAGCGGGAAGGATCGACCCGAGAGACCGAGGGGAAGTTGTTCACTAAGCACACCCAGCGGGGGAAGCTCAGCGACGATCTCTGCGCCGGGAAGGGAGGACGTGAAAAATGTGCAGGCGGCGAAGGCCGGCAACGCGAGGCGGAGGAGGTGCGCGGCTTTGCTTGTAGTTTTGGTTGGATACGGTGAGCGCATCCCCCCGAAAATCGGGCGGGAGTGGGCTCCGTCAATCGGCGCAGGTTAAGGATGCGTGAACAGAACGTGACGAATCGGTGAATGCGTCGGGACGTTTTGCGCCGGTTTCCTGTTGGTATCTGTCAGTCGGTGGTTTCGGGGATACGCAACCGTGTTGCCAACGTAACATGGCTTTTCGTTCGCATGGACTGACCATGCGAAACCTCCGTTTACGGCGGGTCGTCGGAGGCGGCGCGGGTCTAGATCAAAACTTCAGCAGCTGTTTCGTGAGAAACGCCGTCTGGAGTTGGTTGATCTCCTTGATGCCTTTTTGGGCGAGGGCGAGGAGGCTCTGGAGCTGATCGTAAGTGAAAGTGGCTTCCTCGCCGGAGCCTTGGACTTCGACGAACTTGCCCTGACCGGTCATCACGATGTTGAAGTCCACCTCGGCGTCCTTGTCTTCGACGTAGGGAAGGTCGAGCAACTCGCGTCCGTCGTGAATGCCCACACTCACTGCGGCGACGCTATCGGTCATGGGGTTTTCGGGAATACGCTTGGCGTCGAGGAGCGTTTGAATGGCGAGACGCGCGGCAAGGTAGGCGCCGGTGATCGACGCGGTGCGGGTGCCACCGTCGGCTTGGAGGACATCGCAATCGATCCAGAGGGTGTTCTCGCCGAGCTTGCGCAGGTCGAGCACGGCGCGAAGGGATCGGCCGATGAGGCGCTGGATTTCCACGGTGCGGCCGTCGAGTTTACCGCGGGAAATGTCGCGCTGTTTGCGCTCGTGCGTGCTGTAAGGGAGAAGTGAATACTCGGCAGTGAGCCAGCCGCCGGGAACACGTTGTTGTTTCATCCAGGACGGGACCTTGGGCTCGATGGTGGCGGCGCAGATGACGCGAGTGAGGCCATAGGAGACGAGCACCGAACCGGTGGCATGGGGAGCAATGCCGGCTTCAAAGGTGATGGGGCGGAGCTGATCGGCTTTGCGACCATCGGCGCGGAGGGCGGGGGACGTCATAAGCCGCGAACGTTAGCCGTCGGTCGAGCGGCACCGCCACTGCAAAATATGTGGCGGGTGGATACGTTGGGTTGACTGCTAATGAGCGCAAAGAACCTATGCGCAGATGGCTAACAATGACGTTGTGAAGTGCGGGCAAATCGAGTGATGTCGGCCTCTATTATATGCCCAAGGGCCTTTTTATTCTCGAACCTTATGCCTTTGAACTGATCTACGGCGAAATCTTGCGCGCCAAGATCGCCCGTCGTGTGGATCTCGTGCCGGAGGTGCATACCAAGGAATCGATCCGGGCCAACCTCGGGCTGCTGGCTGACGTGGAGGTTATTTTCAGCGGTTGGGGCGCGCCGGTCATGGACGCGGAGTTCCTGGCTGCGGCGCCGAAACTGCGGGCGGTTTTCTATGGCGCGGGATCGATCAAAGCGATGACACCCGATGAGTTTTGGGCGCGGAATATCGCGGTCACGAGCGCCTACGCGATGAATGCGGTGCCGGTGTCGGAGTTCACGCTGGCGTCCATTCTCCTGTCGTTGAAACGCACGTGGTATTACGCGCTGGAGACGAAGCGTCTTGGGGCGTATCCGCCGAAGGTGAAACCAGCGGGCGCGTATGGGACCAAGGTGGGTCTGATCTCGTTCGGGATGATCGGGCGACTGGTGCGCGAGCGCTTGTTGCCGTTCAACCTCGATGTATGGGTTTACGATCCGTTTCTTACCGCGGAGCAGGCGGCCGAGCTCAACGTGGCGCTGGTGTCGCTCGATGATATTTTCAGACACTGCGACGTGGTTTCGTTGCACACGCCATGGCTCAAGCAGACGGAGGGCATGATTCAAGGCCGCCATTTCGAGCTGATGAAGGATGGCGCTACGTTCATCAACACGGCGCGCGGCGCGATCGTGAACGAACCGGAAATGGTGGAGGTGTTGGCGCGGCGCCCCGAAGTGACCGCGTTGCTCGACGTGACCTGGCCGGAGCCGCCGGTTGAAGGTTCACCGCTTTATTCGCTGCCCAATGTCGTGCTGACGCCGCACATCGCGGGTTCGCAGGAAACGGAGTGCCGTCGCATGGGCCAGCTCATGGTCGATGAGTATGATCGCTGGGTGAAGGGCGAGCCGCTGCGTTGGGCGATTTCGAAGGAAAAAGCCGCGATCCTGGCGTAACTGCAGACGGCGCGCCCCGGGGTTGACCCTTGGCGCTGGCTGTCGTTTAAACCGACCATGGTGGAGAGTCTTACCGTCAATCTAGGCGAGCGTAGTTATCCGATTCACTTCGGCGCAGATGTTGCGTCCGCGGTGCGCGCGGAAGTCGACGCATTGGTCGCGGCCGGCCGAAAGGTCGCAGTCGTCACGGACCGAAATCTGGCGAACAGCCAAGGCGCGACGCTCGCCGCAATGTTTGGGGACAACCCAACGCTGGTCCTTGCGCCCGGCGAGGAAACCAAATCGCTGACAGACCTCGGGCGCGTGCTCGATTTTCTGGCAGAGCATCGCGTGGATCGCGGTGGAGCGCTGTTCGCGGCGGGCGGTGGCGTGATCGGTGACCTTGCCGGCTTCGCCGCCGCTTCCTACCTGCGCGGCATCGCGTTTTATCAAGTGCCGACGACGCTCCTCTCGATGGTCGACAGTTCGGTCGGCGGTAAGACGGGCATCAATCTCAAGGCGGGCAAAAACCTGGTTGGCGCGTTTCATCAGCCACGCGGCGTTTTTATCGGGACAGGTTTGCTGCAAACGCTGCCGCCGCGCGAGTTTGCCGCCGGCATGGCTGAGGTGATCAAGACCGGCTTGTTGGGCGATGCGAAGCTGTTTGAGCAGTTGGAGGAAAACACGCTCACGGTAAACAGCGCGAAACTGGGTGAAGTCATTCGTCGTTGCTGCGCGCTGAAAGCCGGCGTGGTGGAAGCCGACGAGCATGAGACGGCCAAGGAGGGCGGCCGTGCGCTGCTCAATCTCGGGCACACGTTTGGCCACGCGATCGAGCAGGTGACCGGTTACGGACATTACCTGCACGGCGAAGCGGTGGCCATCGGTCTCGCGGCAGCGGCGCGGCTGTCACATAAACTCGGATACATTCCCGCATCCGTGGTGGCGCGGATCGAGGCGGTGTTGGTGGCGCATGCGCTGCCAGTCACCTTGCGCGACCCGCTCCCGCTGGACCGGTTGATGGCCGCGATGGCGCGCGATAAAAAGGTGCGCGCCGGTGAGTTGCGTTTTGTGGTGCTCAAAGAACCAGGCAATGCAGCCACGCAGGGCGGCGTCGATCCGGCGCTGGCGGAACAGAGTTTTCGTGAAGTCGGCGCCGTCTAACCCTCCCGCTTACCACCATGTCAGCCATCGACGAAGGAATTGTCCGCGAGTATTTTGAGCAAAACGGGTTTCTCGTCCGTCAGGTGCGCAAGTATCAGGTGTCGGCCCGTAAGAAAACGGGGGACGAGGAAATCGATTTGTTGGTCTATAACCCGTCGTGGCAGCGCTCGGAGCGTAAGCCGGATTTCTTTTTGTTCTCCAATGAACTGCCGCTCGTCCATCGCGCGATGATTGCGGTCAAGGGCTGGCACACCGGCGTGTTTACGCCGAACATGCTGAAGAGCTCGCCGGAGATTTTTCGTTTTCTCGAGGACAACGTCATGAAGGAGGCGACGCGGTTTTTTCCAGCGGCCGAGGCGACCGAGGAAGGCGGCGATCCGCTCACGAAGATTTTGGTTTTGCCCAGCCTGCCGACCCAGGAGCCGTTTCGTTCGCAGAGTGTGGCAATGCTCAAGGAGCGCGGGGTGGACGCGATTATTTCGTTTCGTTCGATGCTGCTGGATCTGGTCGAGAAGACCGAGATCAACCGTAACTACGGGAAGAGCGACACGCTCCAGGTCATCCGTATTCTCAAGAACTACGATTTGCTCAAGGACGCCCAGATGGACCTGCTCAACGAGCGCAGCGTGGCGAACGTGAGAAAACCCAAAATCTGATGCCCACGATTATTCATCCCTCCGCGATCGTCGAAGATGGCGCGCAACTCGGCGTCGATTGCGAGATCATGGCGCACGCCGTGGTAACCCGGCACGCGATTCTCGGTGATCGCGTGGTGGTGTATCCGGGAGCGGTGGTCGGCGGGGATCCGCAATACATCAAGTTCGATCGTGCCACGCCCAGTTTTGTGCGGGTAGGGAGCGGTTCAGTGGTGCGGGAAAACGTGACGCTCAATCGCGCGATTCATGCGGACCAGATCACTACGATTGGCGAGCGCTGCTTCCTCATGGCGGGCAGTCACGCCGGACACGATTGCGCGCTCGGCGACGATGTTGTGCTGGCCAACAATGCGCTGCTGGCGGGGCACGTGAGCGTCGGCAATTTCTCGTTTGTCGGCGGCGGCGCTGCCGTCCACCAGTTCTGCCGCATCGGTGAAAGCGCGATGGTGGGCGGGCTTTCCCGCATCACGCGTGACCTCGCGCCCTTCACGATCACGGCGGAGCGAGACGAAGTCTCGGGCTTGAATCTCGTCGGCTTGAAGCGCCGCGGGTTTTCCCGTGATGCGATCCGTGAGCTCAAGGAAGCCTTTCGAATCGTGTATTTCAGCGCGGGCAACATTCGCGAGCTGGCGGCCGCGGCGCTCGCGAGCGGTGCCTACCAGACGGCGCAGGCGCGTCAGTTCCTGGAGTTTTTTGCGGGCGGTAAACGCGGGTTCGCTCGCGCCGCTTTGGTGACGACCAACAGCGACGCCGATGTCTAAGCTGGCTTTCACTTGCGGCGATCCGTCGGGCGTGGGGCCCGAGATCATTGAGGCGTGGCTGGCGGCGCATCCGGCCGAGGCTTCGCAAGTCACGGTGATCGGGCCGGCGGGCTGGCTGGCGTCACTTCCGGAAGCGGTGGAGGGAGTGGTGGTCGGTCCGGCTGATTACGTGGCCGTGGTAGGCGAGCCCGACGAGACCGGTGCACGGGTCGCGTTGGCCGCGATGGAAATGGCGGCTGCGGGTTGTCGCGATGGACGCTTCGACGGCGTCGTGACCGGGCCGGTGAGCAAGGCGCGTCTGGCCGATGTGGGTTATCCGTTTCCGGGGCAAACGGAGTTTTTTGCTGACCGCTGGGGCGGGGCGCCGGTCATGGCGTTTTGCGGCGGGAAACTGCGCGTGGTGCTGCTGACCTGGCATGTGCCGTTGATGGAAGTGGGCGAACATCTCACCCCGGAAAACATCGAGCGCACGGTCGCGGCGGCGGACGCGTTGGCGAAGTCCGAGGGCATCGCGCAACCGCGCATTGCGGTGTGCGGGCTGAATCCGCATGCGGGCGAGGGCGGCCTGCTGGGCGACGAGGAGCTCACGACGATTGATCCGATTCTGGATGGCTTGCGCGGCGGGTTTCCGGGGCTGTCGCGCACGTTGTCGGGCGACACGGCGTTTGCGCGGCAGTTGCGCGGTGAGTTCGATGTGGTGATCGCGCTTTATCATGACCAAGGGCTCGCGCCGCTGAAAGTCGTGGACTTTGACGAAGCGGTGAACGTCACGCTCGGGTTGCCATTTGTGCGGACGAGCCCGGATCACGGCACGGCGTTTGGCATCGCGGGCAAGGGCGTGGCGCGTGCAACCAGTTTTGCGAACGCGGTGGCCGTGGCACGGCGGTTGATTGCGGTGCGTGCGGTGGCGGATTGAGCGATTCGGGTGGCGGAGCGGCGGAGACGTTGGGCTGGAGCGTTTCGGCTGAAACGGGCGAGATGAACGCGCCGTGCCGCTTCGTGCGGTCACCGTCGTGAAGGGCGGCAAGATGTCGCGTCTACTTGGTTCGTTCACTTGACGGCGTCGGGTTCAGGACGACGGTGCGCTTGTCACAGCGAACTTCCTCTTCGAACAACCATCATGGATTACAGACAACTCGGCGGATCAGGTCTCAAGGTTCCGGTGCTCACGTTGGGCACGGGCACGTTTGGCGGTAATAATGAACTTTTCCGTGCTTTCGGCACCAGCGATGTGGCCGAGGCCACGCGCATCGTGGACATCGCGCTCGACGCGGGACTCACGATGTTCGACAGCGCGGATATTTACTCGAATGGCAATGCGGAGACGATCCTCGGCAAGGCCATCGCGGGGCGTCGGGATCAGGTTTTGATTTCAACGAAGGCCACGTTCCGCTTTGGCGAAGGACCGAACGATGTCGGTTCGTCGCGGCACCATTTGCTGCGCTCGGTCGAGGCGAGTTTGAAACGATTGGGCACGGACTACATCGATCTTTTTCAGCTGCACGGTTTCGATGCGCTGACGCCCATCGAGGAAACGCTGAGCACGCTCGATGACTTGGTGCGTGCGGGCAAAATCCGCTACATCGGCGCTTCGAATTTCTCGGGCTGGCATCTCATGAAATCGCTGGCGCATTCCGAGAAGCACGGGCTTTCGCGCTACGTGGCGCATCAGGCGTATTATTCGCTGATTGGTCGCAGTTATGAGTGGGAGTTGATGCCGCTGGGCCTCGACCAAAAGGTCGGCGCGATGGTGTGGAGTCCGCTCGGTTGGGCGCGTTTGACGGGGAAATTCCGGCGCGGACAACCGTTGCCAAAAGATACGCGCCTGCAGTCGCAGCTGGCGATCGATGTCGGGCCACCGGTTGAGAACGAATATCTCTACAAGGTGGTTGATGCGATCGACGAGGTTGCCGCCGAGACGGGTAAAACAGTCCCGCAGATCGCGATCAACTGGCTGCTGCAGCGGCCGACGGTTTCGAGTGTGATCATCGGCGCACGGACCGAGGAGCAGTTGAAGCAAAACCTCGGGGCGATCGGTTGGAATCTCACGAAGGAGCAAGTGGCCAAACTCGACGCGGCCAGTGTCACGACGAAAGCGTATCCGTATTTCCACCAAGCGGGATTTGGAGAGCGGAATCCGTCGCCGGTCTAAAGAGGGCCAATCTTTCGCTCGTCTCTCGAAAATCAGATTCGCATCTGCATTCGCGCTCACGTCCGCGAACGCAGTTTAACCGACCACACTTCCGCCTGCTGCCCACCTACGCATGAAACGATTAAATGATATTCCCAAGTCGGTGCTCGATCTGTCGCCGGTGGTGGCGGGAAGCACGCCGGGCGAAGCGTTGCGCGATAGCCTGACGCTGGCCCGGCACGCGGAGAAACTGGGATATCATCGTTACTGGGTGGCGGAGCATCACAACATGGTCGGCATCGCCAGTGCGGCGACCTCGGTGGTGATCGGTCATCTGGCGGCGGGCACGGAGCGGATTCGCGTCGGCTCGGGCGGCATCATGTTGCCCAACCATGCGCCGCTCATGATCGCGGAACAGTTCGGCACGCTGGAGGCGCTGTTCCCCGGACGCATCGATCTCGGGCTGGGTCGCGCACCCGGGAGTGATCAGGCAACCGCACGCGCGTTGCGACGAACGCTCGGTTCGAATGGCGATGACTTCCCGCAACTGCTCGATGAACTGCGCGGGTATTTCCAGCCGGCGCGACCGGGGCAAGCGGTGCGAGCCGTGCCGGGCGAAGGATTAAACGTCCCGATTTGGTTGCTCAGCTCGAGCGGTTTCAGCGCGGAGTTGGCGGGATTGTTGGGCTTGCCCTTTGCGTTTGCCGGGCAGTTCGCGCCGCAAGTGATGGTGGAGTCCTGCGATCTCTATCGACGGGTGTTTCGTCCGTCAGGCGCGTTGCTGGAGCCTTACGCGATGGTGGGGGTGAACGTGATCGCGGCTGATACGGATGCCGAGGCGCGACGGCTGGCGACCTCGCATCAGCAGGCGTTTTTGAATCTCGTGCGCGGGCGTCCGGGGCATTTGCCGGCGCCGGTCGACAGTATGGATGGGCGCTGGTCGCCAGCCGAAGAAGCGGCCGCGGCGGGGCATTTGAGCGCGTCGATCGTAGGCGGACCTGAGACGGTGCGTCGTGGACTCGAGGATTTGTTGGCGCGCACGCAGGCCGATGAGATTATCATCAATGCGATGATCTTTGATCAGACCGCACGTCGGCGATCCTACGAAATCACCGCCAACGTGTGGGACCGCTAAGGCCGGTGAGAGGCTGCCCGCCAAACTGAATGCGGCAATGCCCTTCTGTGGATGAGGGCGGATGAACCGCGACGCTTGATAAACGGTCGTCGCGAGCAATAGTGCTGGCATGTCCGTCGTTGAAACCATTCCCACCGCTCCTGCGCCTGTTGCGCCTTTTCCCGAAGGTGTGCGTGAAGGGAATGAAAATCTCGTGCGTCTCACGGAGGCCGCCGGCGTGAAGGTAAAGGCCTTGGTCGCACGCGAACAGCAGGGGGATTTCCTGCGCGTGGCGATCAGTGGTGGCGGTTGCAATGGCCTGAGCTACAAACTGCGTTTTGCCAAAGAGCCTAAAAAGGGCGACATCCTTGTGCGGACGGGTGGGGTGCCGGTGGTTGTGGATCCCAAAACGGCGCTGTATCTCAAAGGCACGGTGTTGGATTTTTCCAACAAGCTGATCGCCGGTGGGTTCAAGTTTTCGAACCCCAACGCCAAGGCCAGCTGCTCCTGCGGCGAGAGTTTTAGCGTATAATTTGCCGTCCGGGGCACGGGAGATTTCCCGACTTTACGCAGTCCATCCACTTCTTGGTTGTCTTCATTCGCCAGCTGGGGAAACCTCGGACTGACCCAATCCTGCAACCTCCTTATTGATGGCCAACTCGTTTCCTTCGTCGGGCGGCAA
Source organism: Rariglobus sp. (assembly GCA_040508285.1). GTDB lineage: Bacteria > Verrucomicrobiota > Verrucomicrobiia > Opitutales > Opitutaceae > Rariglobus. Next base: position 13,287 of record JBEVND010000430.1, read on the forward strand.
CCGCCCCGGTTATTATCAGCGTCGTAACAACGACCCTTTCGCACACATCCGTCGTAATTCGCGGATCAAGGAACCTGAAATTCGCGTCATCAGCCCCGAGGGCAAGCAGCTCGGGATCATGCAGACCGAACGCGCGCTCGCGCTTGCGCAGCAGTTCAATCTCGACCTCGTCGAGATGGCTGCGACGGCCAAGCCTCCCGTCTGCCGTATCATGGACTTCGGCAAGTATGTCTATGAAGAGCAGAAGAAGGCCAGCCACGCCAAGACCACCGCGACCAAGCTGAAGGAAATCGAATTTACGCCCCGTATCGCCGGTGGCGACTTCCTCACCAAGATCCGGCACGCCGAGGAATTCCTCGACCACGGCAACAAGGTGAAGCTCCGCCTGAAGTTCCGCGGCCGCGAAATGGCGCACACCGAGATCGGTTTTGCGCTGATGCAGAAGGCTCTCGCCGAGCTCGAAGGCATGGGCCACCCGGACAATCAAGCCAAGCTGATGGGCAAGCAGATCAACGTTATGTTGACCCCGCTCCCCGCCAACAAGCGTAAGCGCAAATACACGCTCGACGCCAACGAAGAGGCGATCGACGACACGGGTTCCGACCACGGTCACGAAGAGGCGCACGACGACGAAACGCCCGGCAAAGCCTAAGCCAAGCCCCGTGATGGGCAGGTTAAGGCACATCGTATCTATGAGCGCGGTTTTTACCGCGCTCATTTTGTTGGCGGTTCCGGCGAGCCTCGCCGCGCAGCAGTCGCGCAACCCCGCGGCGTCGAGCGCGACGAACATCAAGGTGGCCGGCGTCAACTACGTGGATGTGCGGGTGTTTCTCGCCCGACAAGGATTCAAGGCAGTCTGGATCGAGCGCACGAAGGTGATGCGGCTTCAGTCGGTCACCACGCGCATTGAGCTCACCGCCGATAAACGCGACGCGTCGTTTAACGGACTGCGCGTGCTGTTGGGCGAGCCGGTGGTGTTTCGCGGCACCACGCTTTATGTCAGCCGGATCGATGCGGAAAAACTCTTTCTGCCGATCGTTAATCCCGCGGCGGTTTCCACGCCGCCCGCGCCGGCCTTGCGGGTGATCGTGGTCGATGCCGGTCATGGCGGAACGGATACCGGCACGCAGAACAAGCCGCTCAAGATGGATGAGAAAACCTACACCCTCGATGTCGCGAATCGCCTGCGCACGTTGTTGGTCAAGCAGGGTTACAAAGTCGTGATGACCCGCACCGACGACCGGTTCATCTCACTCCAGCAGCGCGCGGAAATCGCCAATCAGGCGGGGGCCGATCTGTTTATTAGCATTCATTTTAACGCCGTGGCGGCAGGGTCGCCGGTGCGCGGTTCGGAGACGTATGTGATGACGCCGCAGTTCCAGCGCTCGACCGGTAGCGGCGCGCGTGACCCGAGCGACAACATCGCCAATCCGGGGAATCTTAATGATCCGTGGAATGCGCTTCTGGGATATCACATGCATTCACAAGTGATGACGAAATTGGGCAGCGTGGATCGTGGTTTTAAGCGCGCGCGTTTTGCCGTGCTTCGCCTGGTGAAGAGTCCCGGTGTGCTCGTGGAGGCCGGTTATCTTTCGAACAGCGACGAGGCCAAGCAGATCGCTTCTCCGGCCTTTCGCGCGGATATCGCCGAGGCGTTTGCCGAAGGCGTGCGTGCTTACGCGAAGGCGATTTCGACGGCGAAGACGAAGTGAGTGGAGGCGTGACTGCGGGCGGCGTCATCGCGAGTAAGCCTGGCGATACTCGGAGGCCGAGCGGCCGAAGAATTTTCTGAAGGCGCGGCAAAAGTTCTCCGCGTTGGGATAGCCGACGTCGGCCGCCACCGCTTTGACCGACAGGTTGCCTGTTGCAAGGGCGTGCCCGGCGATGCGGAGCCGTTTTTGGATCAAGTATTGGTGCGGGCTTTCGCCAAGGTGCAGGCGAAACAACATGTGGAGATGCGACACGCTCACGTCGGCCGCTTTGGCGACGTCTTCCAACGAAAGCGGCTTCGCGTAATTCAGATTAATGAAGTCCGTGGCGAGGCCCAGTTGAAGAGGAATCTCCTGCGTGCGAGCGAGTGACCGCGAGCGTTCCAGTTCAAATTCGAAGCGCGACAGGATCAGATTTCCGATCACATCCCGATCCACCGCGGCGTAGTGAAACGCATGGACCATCTCTTCCATAAAGGCGTGCATGGACTTGCGATCCTTCCACTGAAACACGCGTGGCCAGTCCCGAGGAAAGCCCTCCTGCCGGCATTCGAACCAGACCACGTAGCAGTGATAGTAGCTTTCGGGCGGTGAGTCCGAGACGGAGATTTGGTCGGCTTGATGGCAAAACACCGCGCCTTCCCCATGTAGCACGGGTGGAGTTTCGAGTCCGTAAACCGAGCCTTCTTGGATAATCTCAAACAGCACTTCGTTGTGATCCGCCGAGGTGGGTTTCCGCGAGCCGCCGAGCGGGCTTTTATAAGTGCCGATGCGGGTGAAGCGGAGAGGTAGGTTTCGCCAGCTGATCATAGTTTTAGTCAATTCGCATCGGGAAACTATTCTGGTAAGGTAGTAGCGTCTAACCCCTCACGTAGCTTTTGACAAGCTAACCGACCCACTCCTCCCATGATCCCGCAAATCACCGTTCAGTTATACAGCGTCCGCGACCTCGCGAAGCAGGACTACGCCGGCACGATCCGCGCCATCGCCGACAACGGCTTCGGCAACGTCGAGCCCGCTGGTTATCCCGGCTACTCTGCCAAGGAAGCCGCGAAGCTTTTCCAAGAACTCGGCCTCAAGGCCCCTTCCGCCCACATCGGCCTTCCGATCGGTGACAACAAGAATGCGATCATCGATGAGGCGTTGCTGATGGGGCACAAGTATCTGATCACCGGTTGCCCGCCCAAGTTTCGCGAGCACTACACTTCGCTGGACAACGTGAAGGCCCTGGCCGAGCTCTATGCCGAAGCCGCCGCCAACCTCGCTCCGCATGGCATCCAAGTCGGTTACCACAATCACGACTGGGACCTCATCGAAGTCGAAGGCCGTCGCTCCTATCAGGTGTT